>DASPJU010000234.1:0-16324 GCA_035628475.1 Salinarimonas sp.
CCTCGGTAGTGCGAACGCCGCCTGGTGCCGCGAGGAAGAGCGTCGTGACCGCCTCGCTCGTGCTCTGACGGACATCCCATCGCGCGAGGGCGTCGCCAAAGGATGCGCTGTGCACCGTGGGCACGTTCCGATGCAGCAGTCCGGCGCGATCGAGTTCGCCAAGAATGCCGAAGATGCCACCTGCCCGATGCACGTCCTCGATATGGACGTCCGGGACGGCCGGAGCCACCTTGCACAGGACGGGAACACGTCGGGACAGGCGGTCGATGTCCGCCATCGTGAAGTCGACGCCGGCTTCGTGCGCTGCGGCGAGGATGTGCAGGACCGTGTTGGTCGAGCCGCCCATCGCGATGTCGAGCGACATCGCGTTCTCGAAGGCCTCGAACGTGGCGATGTTCCTTGGCAGGACGCTCGCGTCACTGCCCTCGTAGTAGCGTTTGACGAGATCGACGACCAGGTGTGCGGCCTCGACGAAGAGCCGTCGCCTGTCGGCATGCGTGGCGAGCACCGTCCCGTTGCCGGGCAGCGCGAGGCCGAGCGCCTCCGTGAGGCAGTTCATGGAATTGGCCGTGAACATCCCCGAGCACGAGCCGCAGGTGGGGCAGGCGGAGCGCTCGATGGTGCGCACCTCCTCGTCCGTGACGGTATCGTCGGCCGCTGCCACCATGGCGTCCACGAGGTCGAGCGCCCGGACCTTGCCGCGCAGGGTCGCCTTGCCGGCCTCCATGGGTCCGCCGGAGACGAAGATCGTGGGCACGTCGAGGCGCAGCGCCGCCATCAGCATGCCGGGGGTGATCTTGTCGCAATTCGAGATGCAGACCAGCGCGTCGGCGCAATGCGCGTTGACCATGTACTCGACCGCGTCGGCGATGAGCTCGCGGGAGGGCAGGCTGTAGAGCATGCCGTCGTGGCCCATGGCGATGCCGTCGTCCACCGCGATGGTGTTGAACTCCTTGGCGACGCCCCCCGCGGCCTCGATCTCGCGCGCCACGAGCTGGCCCAGGTCCTTCAGGTGGACGTGGCCGGGCACGAACTGGGTGAAGGAGTTCGCGATCGCGATGATGGGCTTGCCGAAGTCCTCGTCCTTCATGCCCGTGGCGCGCCACAGGCCGCGGGCGCCGGCCATGTTGCGGCCGTGGGTCGTGGTTCTGGAGCGGTATGCCGGCATGGTCGCCTCCGGGGGAGAGAGGCATCGGTAGCGCGGCTCGACGCTCCCGTGAAATCTCTTATTCTCGCTCGATTGAGAGGCTGGAGATCTCAATGACAGACGTCAGGCGGTTGAGGCACTTCCTCGCGGTGGCGCAGACGCTCCATTTCGGGCGGGCGGCCGGGCGGCTGGGGATGACGCAGCCGCCGCTGAGCCAGTCGATCCTGGCGCTGGAGCGTGAGCTCGGCGGTCCCCTGTTCGCCCGCACCCGGCGCAGCGTCGCGCTGACGCCCTTGGGCGAGCAATGGCTGCCGCATGTCCGGCGCGCGCTCGCCGAGGTCGACGGGCTGCCCGCGATCGCCCGGCGCCTGCGCGACGGCACCGCGGGGCATCTCGACCTGTCCTTCGTCACCACCGCCGATTACGGCATCCTGCCGAGCCTCGTGCGCCGCTACGCCGCCCTCTACCCGGACGTGGAGATCAGGCTCACCGAGGCCACGAGCGACGTGCAGATCGCGGACCTGGCGGAGGGAAGGGGGCATGTGGGCATCGTCATCCCGCCCTCCGGCTCCCTGCCGGAGCCGCTCGCCTATCGGCGGATGGGGACCGAGCGCCTGGTGGCGGCCCTGCCGGAGAGCTGGATCGCGGAGGGGCGCCTGCCGCTCGAGGGAGACAGGCTGCCCTCCGGAGCGGTGATCGGCGCTCCCCTGATCATCTTCCCGCGCCGGATCGCCCCCGCCTTCCACGATCTCGTGACGGGCTTCTACGCGGCCCATGGCGGGCAGGCCCGCATCGTGCAGCAGGCGATCCAGATGCAGACCATCATCAGCCTCGTCTCGGCGGGAATCGGGATCGCGCTGGTGCCCGCGTCCCTGCGCAACCTCGCCCGCACGGGGGTGCGCTACGTCGATCTCGTCGACGCCGCCCCGGTGCTCGAGACGGGCCTCGCCTGGCGCCGGCGCGATCCGACCGCGACGCTCGGCCATTTCCTGGCGGTCGCGGCGCAGAGCGCCGCCGACTGACGCCCGCCCTTGACAGGGCGCCATCCGCGCGGACGATCCGGTCCCCAGACCGCCCGGGAGGAGAGCCCATGCCAGCAGCCGACGCCGCCCCCGTCCCCTCCCTCCGGCTCTCCTTCAGCGAGATGCGCGAGCGCTTCTTCTGCGCGCTCCTCTCCGACGTGCTGGACGGCCTGGGCTACCCGAACCAGGCTCTGCCCTCGACGATCCGCCCCCTCGACGAGGAGCGCGTGATGGTGGGCCGGGCCCGCACGGGGCTCTACATGGAGGTGTTCGAGCCCCCGGCCCCGGGCGAGAACCCCTACGAGCTCGAGATCCGCCTCGTCGACAGCCTTCAAGCCGACGAGGTGGCGGTGTTCAGCTGCGGGCGCAGCGGGCGCATCGCGCCCTGGGGCGGGCTTCTCAGCACGGCGGCGCAGGTGCGCGGCGCCGCGGGCGTCCTCATGGACGGGCTCGTGCGCGACATCCGCGAGATCCGCGCCATGGGCTTCCCCGTCTTCCACGGCGGCATCGGCCCGCTCGACTCGAAGGGGCGGGGCAAGATCATGGCCATCGACGTGCTGGTGGAATGCGGCGGCGTGCGCGTCGCCCCGGGCGACCTCGTCTTCGGCGACGCGGACGGCTGCGTGGTGGTGCCGCGGGGCATCGAGGACAGGGTCGTGGCGGCGGCGATCGAGAAGCTCAGCGGCGAGCGCCGCACCATGGAGGCCCTGCGGGCGGGCCGGCCGCTCGGCGAGGTGTTCGCGGAATTCGGGATCCTCTGAGCGATCCCATCGGGCCGGGCGGCGTTCGACCCGTACCGGCCATGCGCGACGACGGGCGGGCCGCCCGTCCCGGAGACCACGATGCCCCCGCTCTCGATCCTGGACCTCGCCCCCATCCCGCAGGGAAGCACGGCGGCCGACGCGCTGCGCCGGAGCCTCGACCTCGCCCGGCACGGCGAGGCCTGGGGCTATCGCCGCTTCTGGCTCGCCGAGCACCACAACATGGCGGGCATCGCCAGCGCCGCGACGGCGGTGGTCATCGGCCACGTGGCGGCCGGGACCAGCACGATCCGGGTCGGCGCGGGCGGCATCATGCTCCCCAACCACGCGCCCCTGGTGGTGGCCGAGCAGTTCGGGACGCTCGCGACCCTTCATCCCGGGCGCATCGACCTGGGGCTGGGCCGCGCGCCCGGCACCGACCCGCGCACCGCCCGGGCCCTGCGCCGCGACCCGCAGGCCGCCGACACCTTCCCCGACGACGTCCAGGAGGTGCGCGCCCTGCTCGGCCCCGCCCGGCCGGGCCAGGTGATCCACGCGGTCCCGGGCACGGGGACCAACGTCCCGATCTGGATCCTGGGATCGAGCCTGTTCGGGGCGCAGCTCGCGGCCATGCTGGGCCTGCCTTTCGCCTTCGCCTCGCATTTCGCCCCCGACGCGCTCATGCGGGCGATCGACGTCTATCGAGGGCAGTTCCAGCCGTCCGAGGAGCTGGAGCGGCCCCACGTCATGGTCGGGGTCAACGTGGTGGCGGCCGAGGACGACGCGGCCGCGCGGCGCCTCTTCACCTCGCTCCAGCAGCAATTCGCCAACATGGTGCGGGGCACGCGGGGGCAATTGCCGCCGCCCATCGACGACATCGAGGCCTATTGGTCGCCGATGGAGAAGGCGCAGGCGTCGCGGATGCTGGCCTGCTCCTTCGTGGGCTCGCCGGCCACGGTCCGGGAGGGGCTCGCCGCCTTCGCGCGGGACACGGGCGCCGACGAGATCGTGGTCGCCTCCGCGATCCACGACCACGCGGCCCGGCTGCGCTCCTACGAGCTCCTCGCGGGGGCGTTCGCCTGACGGGCCGCGCAGGTCTGGCATGCACCCGGCCCGATTGCCGCCGCGGCGGGAACGGGCGACACTCGCGGTCCCATGGACGCCACCAGCCACACGCGTGAGGCCGCCCCGGCCCGTCACGAGCCGATGAGCTTTCGCGAGTTCGTGGGCATGGTGGCGGGGCTGATGGCGCTCAACGCGCTCGCCATCGACATCATGCTGCCCTCCCTGCAGCAGATCGGCGCCGCGCTGGCGGTCCAGGACGAGAACTCCCGGCAGGCGGTGCTCTCGGCCTATCTCGTGGGCTTCGGCGCCGGCCAGCTCCTGATCGGGTCCGTCTCGGACCGGTACGGGCGCCGGTCCGTGCTGATCGCGGGCCTGGCGGTCTATGTGGCGGCCGCGCTCCTGTGCGCCGCGGCGCCGAGCTTCCAGGCACTGCTGCTGGGGCGCCTCGTCCAGGGCCTCGCCTCGGCCGCGCCCCGCGTGGTGACCACCTCCGTGGTGCGCGACTGCTATGGCGGACGGCGCATGGCGAGCGTGATGTCGCTCGCCATGACCGTGTTCATGGCGGTGCCGGTGCTGGCCCCCTCCATCGGGCAGGCCATCACCCTGTTCGCGTCCTGGCGGGCGATCTTCGGCTTCCTGACCGTCTACGGCGTCGTCATGCTGGTCTGGGTGGCCTGGCGCCTGCCCGAGACCCTCTCCCCCGAGGACCGGCGCCCGGTGACGCCGCGCGGGGTCCTGGCGGCCTATGCGGAGGTGCTCGGCACGCGGCGCACGCTGGGCTACGCGCTCGCCGGCGGCACCGTGTTCGGGGCCATGTTCGGGTTCCTCACCTCGGCGCAGCAGGTCTTCACCGAGGTGTTCCGGATCGGGCCCTATTTCCCGCTCGCCTTCGCGGGCGTGGCGCTCGCCATGTCGGCCTCGTCCTTCCTCAACGCGCGGCTCGTGGGCCGCTACGGCATGCGGCGCCTGTCGCACGGCGCCGTGACGGCGTTCGCGCTCCTCTCGGCCGCGATGGCGGGGTTGGCCTGGACGGGGCATCTCGCCTTCGTGCCGTTCATGATGCTCCTCGCCGGGCTGATGTTCCTGGTGGGCATGGTGTTCTCGAACTTCAACGCGCTGGCCATGGAGCCCCAGGGCCACGTGGCGGGCACGGCCGCCTCGGCGATCGGCTCGGTCTCGACCCTGGTGGGGGCGACCGTGGGCTCGGGGATTGGGCAGGCCTATGACGGCACCCTCGTGCCCATGGCGACGGGCTACCTCCTGCTCTCCCTCGTGACGCTGGCCATCGTGGCCGTCACGGAGCGGGGCCGTCTCTACTAGACGGCCGGCTACAGGGTCTTGGCCCCGTTCACGCAGGTCAGGATGGCGTAGAGCGAGGTCGTGGCGCAGATATAGAGCCGGTTGCGCTTGGGTCCCCCGAAGCAGACATTCGCGGCCACCTCCGGAACCCGCACCTTGCCGACGAGCGTGCCGTCCGGGTCGTAGCAATGGACGCCGTCCCCGGCGCTCGTCCAGATCCGCCCGTCCGTGTCGAGCCGGAAGCCGTCGAAGAGCCCCGCCGTGCAGGTCGCGAAGACCTCGCCTCCTGAGACCCGCCCGCCCGCGTCCACCCGGAAGCGGCGGATATGGCGCGGGCCCTCGCGCCTGTGGGTGGCGCCCGTGTCGGCCACGTAGAGCAGGCTCTCGTCGGGCGAGAAGGCGAGCCCGTTCGGGCGCACGAAATCGTCCGCCGCGATCGCGACCTCGCCGCTGCGCGGATCGATGCGGTAGAGATGGCAGGCGCCGATCTCGCTCGTCCCCTTGTGGCCCTCGTAGTCGCTGTCGATGCCGTAGGCCGGGTCGGTGAAGAAGAGGGTTCCGTCCGAGCGCACCACGACGTCGTTGGGGCTGTTGAGCCGCCTGCCCTCGTGGCGATCCGCCAGGACCGTGATCGCGCCGTCGTGCTCGGTGCGGGTGACGCGGCGGTTGCCGTGCTCGCAGGTGACGAGCCGGCCCTCGCGGTCGAGGGTGTTGCCGTTCGAATATCCCGCGGGCTGGCGGAAGAGGCCGACCCCGTCCGTGGCCTCGTCGTAGCGCAGCATCCGGTCGTTGGGGATGTCGCTCCACACCAGCATGCGGTGGGCCGGGAAATAGGCCGGTCCCTCCGCCCAGCGGCAGCCCGTATGGAGCCTGTCGAGGCGGGCGTTCGGGTTGACGAGGGGCGCGAAGCGCTCGTCCAGGATCTCGCGCACGTCGTCCATGATCAGTCCCTCCGATCCGGGCCGGCGGCCCAGGGCCGATGCGCCGGTGCCGCCCGCATCCCTCAGCGCTCGGTCGCGAAGCCGTAGCCCCGCAGGCGCACCGCGTCGCAGATGGTGTTGTAGTCCGAGGTGAGCTCCTCGCCCGCATCGAGATCGCGCGCCGCGCGGTCCTCCCCGAAGGAGATCGCGTCCGACACGGTGCTGGGCCGGTCCGAATGGTTGAAGTAGCGGCCGTTGTCGCCGCACAGGACGAAGAGGCGCGTGTCCTCGTGCCAGGTCGAGTAGATGCGCAGGTAATCCTGCACGTGCGCCGGCAGCGCCTCGATCTCGGCCTCGCCATAGACCCGGTCGATGCGCGGATCGAAGCGCCAGATGAGGTCGCCCCGGCGCACGGGGTGCTTCAGGAACACGCCGAGACCGTGGATCGGGCTCGGCTTCAGCTCGGTATCGACCATCATCATCCGCGAACAATCTCCTTCAGGGATAGACCGGGCGGGCGCTCACGGATCGAGCAGCCCGAGCGCCTCGACGCGGGCCAGCTCGCCGCCGGCGAGCCGCACGCCGATATCGTGGCGGTAGCGCAGGTTCGGCGCGAAGACGCGCGCCACGCGCTCATAGGCCGCCCGCCTCGCCTCGTCCACGTCCTTGCCGATGCCGGTGACCACCATGGTCCAGCCGTAGAGGCCGCTCGTGACGAGGCGGCCCCCTTCGTCGAGCCCGACCTCGCCGTAATGGTGGTGCTCCGGCTCCTCGGCCTCGACGAGCACGGGCAGGCCCACGGGCTCGTCGACCTGCTCGCGGCTATAGGGGAAGGGCGGGGTCGTGAGCACGACGCCGACGCATAGCCCCGGGCGGGCGCGGAAGCGCTCGTGCGAGCCCCGCACCATCATGGCGAACAGCTCGCCCCAGGGGGTCTCCTGGAGCGGCGAGAGAACGGCGAAGCCCGGATAGCCGAACCGGCAGGTGAACTCGAGCGGCCAGATCCCGCGCTCGTTCACGATGGTGTTGAGGTTGATGTAGCCGTGGTAGCCGTTCTCGCGCAGGAGCGGCTCGAGGCGCGCCAGCGTGCGGGCGAAGAAGGTCTCGGTGCGCTCGTAGGTGACCACCGTCCCCATCTCGCCCGTGAGCTCGCCGAGGTCCCCGGGAAAGAACCGCTTGTGCTCCCAGTCGAGGCAGGCCGGGCGCAGGAAGCGCGTCCCGTCGAAATAGGCGCCGACCCCCATCTCCACGCCCTCGAGGAACTCCATCAGGATGAAGCGCCGGCCCGGCTCCATCCCCCGGCGCTCCAGCATGGCGGCGACGTCGGCGCCGTCGGAGAGCCGGCCCACATAGGTGTCGGCGGCGGAATGGTCGGCCCCGCTCACCTTGAGCACCCAGCGCGCCGGCCGCTCGCGCACGAAGGCGGCGGCCGCCGCGGGATCGTCGAACTCGATCACGCTCGGGGCCGGGAAGCCGAGATCGGCGAGGACCGCCTGGGCATGGGCGCGGTCGTTCTCGAGCCGGTCGCCGTAGCGGCTGCCGCCGATCACGTTGAAGCCTTGCGCGCGAAGCTCGTCCTGCAGCGCGCCGAAGCCCTCCGACACGCTCTCGAACAGGATGACGCCATCGGGCCCGGCCTCGCGGATCCAGGGGAGCCAGGCGCGCCAGTCCGCGACGTGGGGCACGAGTCCCGCCAGGGTGCCGCGCGCCTCCGGCTCGCTCACGGCCACGCGGACCTCGTGGCCCTCGGCCTGGAGGGACCGGTAGAGCGCCCCCAGGTCGCACGTCTCGCCCACGCCCAGGAACCGCATCCGGCACCTTCATCCGCCATCGGGCCGTCAGGCTCGGGCGAGCCGCGGGTCCTGTCAACCGGCCGTGGAGGGCCACGCGCGCGTCGGACCGCCGCCGGCCGCTCGCCCCGCGGACGGTGATTGCCCGCAAGGCCGACAGGACGCAGAAGGTTGGCGCCGCGGCGCGACCGCGGCTGCCGCTGCCCCGAGGATCCCGCCCATGACCCCGACCCGCGCCCGCCCCATCCCGATCGGCGACGTCGCCCTCGACGGCGCCGAGGCCGGCGAGGGCGCGCCGGTGATCCTGCTGCACGGGGCGCTGGCCGACCGGCGCATCTGGGCGCCACATCTCACGCTTCTCGCCCCGCGCCTGCGGGCCGTCGCCTATACGCAGCGCCATTTCGGCCCTGGCGACGAGGCGGCCGGCGGGGCGCCCTTCGGGGTCGCGGCCCATGCCCGCGATCTCCTCGCCGTCATGGACGCACTGGGCCTGCCCCGCGCGGCGGTGGTGGCCTGGTCCTATGCCGGGCACGTCGCACTGCACGCGGCCCTGGCCGCGCCTGGTCGGTTCTCCCGCCTCGTGCTCCACGAGCCCGGCGTGCGCACGCTGCCCCTGCCCGAGCCCGAGGCCGCTCGCGTGGCGGCGGATGCCAGGGCGGTGTTCGGGCCGATCGTCGGCGCGGTCGCGGAGGGCCGGCTGGAGGAGGCCGCCCGCCGTCTCATCGACGCCTCCGGCGGGCCCGGGCACTTCGATGCGCTGCCGCCCGCCCGCCGGGCGGTGTATCGCGACAATGCCCGCACGCTGCCGCTTCTCCTCGCCCAGGAGGAGCCCCCGCCCATGAGCCTGGACGACCTGCGCCGACTGCCGGTGCCCGTCGACGTGCTCTGGGGCGGGGTCTCGCGTCCCGTCACGAGGCTGCCCGCCATGGCGGTCGCGGCCGCCCGTCCGGGCGGGCGGCACGAGGAGATCGCCGGGACCGGGCATCTCTGGCCGGAGGAGGAGCCGCGCGCCTTCGCGGACGCGATCCTGGCCCGGATCGCCGGATAGAGCCCGGCGCCCCGGTCGGTCAGGGGCCCTCGGCGAGGCTGCGGCGCGCCTCCATGTGGCGCCGGGGCCAGTTGATCGTGTCGACCGCGAGCAGCCGCGTCCCGTCGCGGTAGGCCACCGCGAAGGGACCCGCGGCGGGGTCGCCCTCGATCTCGACCGCCCCATGCCCGGCCGAGAGGCCCGCGATCTGGAGCTTGGCGTCGTACTGGTCCGACCAGAACCAGGGCACGGGATTGTAGGACGGGCTTCCGCCCAGCATGGCGTCGGCGGCGGCCTTGGCCTGGTCGATGGCGTTCTGGACCGATTCGAGGCGCACCAGCCGTCCGTAGCGCCGGCTCGGGAAGCGGGCCACGTCGCCCGCCGCGAAGATGTCGGGGGCGCCCGTGCGAGTCGCCGCGTCGACCAGGATCCCGTCCGCCGTCGCGAGCCCCGCCTCGCGGGCGAGCTCCTCGTTGGGCACGCCGCCCGCCGCCACGAGCACCACGTCGGCCGGCACGAGGGTGCCGTCGGCGAGCCGCACCCCCCGGACGCGTTCGCGCCCCTCCAGCCCCACCACCCCCGCTCCCGTGCGGATCGCGACGCCGCGGACCGCGTGCAGGGCGTGGAAGAAGGCCGAGACCGCGGGCGCCACGACCCGGCCGAGCAGGCGGTCGGCGGCCTCGATCACCGTGACGTCGAGGCCGCGCTCGCGGGCGGTCGCGGCGACCTCGAGCCCGATATAGCCCCCGCCCACGATGGCGAGCCGCGCCCCGGGCCGCATCTCGTCGCCGAAGCGCTCCACGTCGTCGCGGCTGCGCAGCACGTGCACGCCCATGAGCTCCATGCCGGGCAGCGCGAGGCGGCGCGGGCGCGAGCCCGTGGCGAGCAGGAGGCGGGCGTAAGGCAGGCGCGTGCCGTCGGCGAGCGCCAGGCGACGCCCGGGCACGTCGATGGCGGCGGCGGGCGCCGCGAGCCGCATCTCGATCCCGGCCTCCGCCCAGAACGCGTCCGCCTTCAGGGCCAGCCGGTCGCCCGCGAGCTCGCCCGCCAGGTGCTTCTTGGACAGGGGAGGGCGCTGATAGGGCGGGTGCGGCTCGTCGCCCACGACGACGAGCCCGCCGTCATAGCCCGCCCCCCGCAGGCTCGCGGCGGCCTGCGCCGCGGCCTGGCCCGCGCCCACGATGACGAAGGGGTCGCTCATTCCCGATCCGCGCTCCCGGTTGCGCGCCGAACCTAGAGCATTTTCGGGCAGGTTGGATCCGGCTCCCGCGAAGAAAATGCGACCAGGCGCACGCGGCGCCGGCCGGAGCCCATGCGGGATGGGACGCCGCGCGCTCCGGCCCCGCTTGCGCTTGCGGCTCGCGGGTGGCTTGATCCCGCCCCCGGCCGCGACGCGGCGGCCCCTCTCGCGCCCGGTCGCCCCCATGTCCTTCGTCAACCCCGCCCCCTTCACCACCCGCCCCGAGATCGACGGCACCTTCGGGGTGGTCGCCTCGACGCACTGGATCGCGACGGCGGTCGGCATGGGCATCCTGGAGCGGGGCGGCAACGCCTTCGACGCGGCGGTGGCGGCCGCCTTCACGCTCCAGGTGGTGGAGCCGCATCTGAACGGCCCGGGCGGCGACGTGCCCCTCATCCTGCACGACGTCCGCCGGGGCCGCACCGACGTGATCTGCGGCCAGGGACCGGCGCCCGCGGGCCTCACCATCGCCCATTGCCGGGCGCTGGGCCTCGATCTCGTGCCTGGCACGGGGCTCCTCGCGCCCTGCATTCCCGGCACCTTCCCGAGCTACATGCTGGTCCTGCGCGACTACGGCACGATGCGGGTGCGCGACGTGCTGGAGGCGGCGATCGCCTATGCCCGCGACGGCTATCCGCTCGTGGAGCGCATCTGCGCCACGATCGGCACCGTGGAGGGGCTGTTCCGCGAGCACTGGCCGACCTCCGCCGCCCTCTACCTGCCCCATGGCGCGGTGCCGCGCCCCGGCGAGATGTTCGCCAACCCGGCGCTCGCCGACACCTACGAGCGCATCCTCGCCGAGGCCGAGGCGGCGGGGGGCGACCGCGAGGCGCAGATCGAGGCGGCGACGCGGGCCTGGTCGCAAGGGTTCGTGGCAGAGAGCATCGACCGGTTCTGCCGGACCCAGGAGGTCATGGACGTGAGCGGGCGCGCCCATCGCGGGGTGCTCACCGCCCACGACATGGCGGGCTGGCGGCCGAGTGTCGAGGCGCCGATCCACACCGATTACGGCCGCTACCGCGTGCTCAAGTGCGGGCCCTGGACGCAGGGGCTGGCGGCCCTGCAGCAGCTCGCGCTGCTGAAGGGCTTCGACCTCGACGGGCTCGATCCGGCGGGGCCGGACGTGATCCATCTCGTGGTCGAGGCCGCCAAGCTCGCCTTCGCGGACCGGGACACGTTCTACGGCGACCCGGACTTCGTCGCGGTGCCGGTCGAGACCCTGCTGTCGGACGCCTACAACGCCGAGCGCCGCGCGCTCATCGGCGAGCGCGCCTCCCTCGATCTGCGGCCGGGCACCATCCCGGGCTACGGCAAGGCGCTGGAGGCCCGGGCCGCCGCGGGACCGCGCGAGGCGGTGGGCGCCGGGGGCGCGGGCGAGCCCACCGTGGGCCGGCTCGGGCAGGTCTCGGGCGACACGGTTCACGTCGACGTCATCGACCGCTGGGGCAACATGGCGACCGCGACGCCGTCGGGTGGCTGGCTGCAATCCTCGCCCGTCATCCCGGAGCTCGGGTTCTGCCTCGGCACGCGATCGCAGATGTTCGTCCTCGACGAGGAGCATCCGGCGGCGCTCGCGCCGGGCAAGCGCCCGCGCTCGACGCTCTCGCCCACCATGGCGCTTCGCGACGGCGAGCCGTATCTCGCCTGGGGCACGCCCGGGGGCGACCAGCAGGACCAGTGGATCCCGCAATTCCTGCTGCGCCATGTCCATGCGGGCATGAACCTGCAGGAGGCGATCGACGCGCCGGCCTGGCACACGGAGCACTTCCCCTCGTCGTTCTGGCCGCGCACCTCGCGGCCCGGCGTCGTGGTGGTGGAGGGGCGCGTGCCAGCCGCGACCGTGGAGGAGCTGCGCCGGCGCGGCCACGTGGTCGAGGTCGGGCCCGATTGGTCGGAGGGGCGCCTCACCGCCGCGTCGCGCGAGGGCCGGCGCCTCAGGGCCGCCGCCAACCCGCGCGGCATGCAGGCCTACGCGGCGGGGCGGTGAGGCCGCCGGCGGGGCTCGCGCGCTGAAGGCCTCAGCGCTCCCTCACGGATCCTGCAATGTCGGGGCTCAGGGCGCGGCACGGGAGCGAAACGGTGCCGGGCCATGGTCGGGCGGTCCGAGGGAGACCGCCATGATCCGCCCCCTGCTCGTCCTCGCCCTCCTGGCCGCGACGCCGGCGCTCGCGCGGGAGGCCCCGTGCCCCGGCGAGCCCATCGTCCTGCGGTCCGACGGCGGCCGCAGCTTCACGGTCCAGGACCTCGCCACGCTCGAATGGCCGGAGCGCTCGTCGGGCGGCCGGGTGCTGACCTACGGGGCCGAGATCTGGCGCGGCCGGATCGACGGGAAGCCAGCCTATCTCACCTTCTCCCTGATCCCGGGCGCGTCCGGGCCGAGCGCCCACATGGACCACAGGCCCGGCCGCCATCCCGTCCGGCCCCGGTACGAGGCCGGGCCGGACCGGGGGAGGATGATCGACTTCTTCGTCGTCCATCGCGGGCCGCTCAAGGGCGAATGGCGGCTGCAGCCCTGCGGGACCGCGAGCCCCTGAAGGGCGCGGCGGACCGGGACGGCGACGCCCGCGCGACGCCGATCCTCAATGCGCGCCGCCGCTCCCGTCCGTCGCGCCGCCGCCCGAATCCGAGCCCGTGTCGCCCTCGTTCCCGAGCGATCGCGATCCGCTCAGATCCGAGGCGCCGCTGGCGCGTCCGGCGGCGTCGGAGCCCGCGGCCGGGCTGCCCTTGGGGTTGCGCAGGCCCTCCGAGCCGGTGCGGTCGGCGGCGCCGCCGAGATCGAAGCCGGGGCGGTCCCGCCCGCTGCCGCCGCTCGCCGCGGCCTTCGGATCGGGATGCTCGGTGGGGACCTTGGGGCCTTTGCCGTGGGTGTCGGAGGTCATGGGCGTCTCCTGCGGATCCCCGGCCAACGCGCGAGCCCGGCACCCGGTTGCCGCGCCGGGCCGCCATGCGCCGGGCGCATTGAAGGCGGCGGCGCCCGCACGGTAAGGTCGCGGTTCCGTCGAGGACCCCCGCCCCGCATGGCCGATCCCTCCACCGTCCGCACCCAGTCCGGCCTCTGGTCGCGGCCCTTCCTGCTGCTCACGCTGACGACGCTGATGTGGGGCGGCAACGCGGTGGCGGGCCGGCTCGCGGTGGGCGAGGTGTCGCCCATGGCGCTCACCGCCCTGCGCTGGCTCATCGCGGTGGCGGTGCTGGCGGTGGTGGCGCGGCGCGACCTCGTGGCGGCCTGGCCGGTGCTGCGCCTGCACTGGGCCTCGCTCGCCCTGTTCGGGACCATGGGCTTCACGGCCTTCAACGCGCTGTTCTACCTCGCGGCGCATCACACGGCGGCGGTGAATCTCGGCATCATCCAGGGCGCGATCCCCGTGGTCGTGCTGGTCGGCGCCTTCGTCCTCTACCGCACGCCAATCCGGGCCGTGCAGGCGCTGGGCGTCACGGTGACGCTGGTCGGTGTCGCGGTGGTGGCGGCGCGGGGCGACCCGGGGGTGCTCGCCTCGCTGCGGATCAATCCCGGCGACGCCTACATGCTGCTGGCCTCGGTGCTCTACGCGGCCTACACGCTGGCGCTGCGCAACCGCCCGCCCGTCTCGGGGCTCGCCCTGTTCACCGCCATGGCCCTGGCGGCGGCGGTGAGCTCGCTGCCGCTGGTGGCCTACGAGGCGATGGTCGGGGCCTTCCAGTGGCCCACGGCCAGGGGCTGGGCGATCCTGCTCTATATCGGGCTGTTCCCCTCGCTCCTGTCGCAGATCCTGTTCATCCGCGGCGTCGAGCTGATCGGCCCGGGCCGGGCGGGGCTCTTCGTCAACCTGGTTCCCGTCTTCGCCGCCATCCTCGCCGTGGGCATCCTGGGCGAGCCCTTCCGCTGGTATCACGGCCTGGCGCTGGCCCTGGTGCTGGGGGGCATCTGGCTCGCCGAGCAGCGGCGGGGCTGAGGCTCCCCTCTCCCGGGGGCGAGGGGAGCCTCAGCCCCGCTCCACGATCACGTTCCCCAATCCGTCCACCCGCCCCACGAGGTCGGGGTCGATCACCGTCGTGGCGTCCGGCTGCTCCAGGACGGCGGGGCCGCGGATCCGCGCGCCCACCGGCAGGTCGAGGCGGGCGAGGATCGCGGCCTCGTGCCAGGCGCCGTCGAACCAGACCGGCCGCGTGCCGAGGCGGGCGCGCTCGAGGGACGCGTCGGGACCGGGGGCAAGGGCCGCGAGGTCGAAATGCGGGCGCCGGCCGATCGCCGCCGTGCGCAGGTTCACGATGCGGATGCCGAGCCCCGGCAGGAGGCGGCTGAAGGAGGCCTGGTAGGCGCGCTCGAAGGCCGCGCGCACGATCTCCTCGCTCACGCCCGTGGTGGCGCCCTCGACCGCGAGGCCCAGGGGCACCGACACGGTGTGGGTCTGGCCGAGGTAGTGCATGTCGAGCTCGAAGAGCACGTCGACGCGCTCCACCGTGAGGCGCGCGGCCTCCACGACGGCGCGGGCGGCCTCGGCTTCCGCCACCATGCGGGCGTCCAGCGCCGCGGCATCGAGGCCGTCGAGCGCCAGGTTCACGGTCTGGACGCCGTCGTGGCGCACGTCCGCGAGCACGCAGCCCAGCGCCGACGTGACCCCCGGATAGCGCGGCACCAGGGCGGCTTTCAGACCCACCTCCTTGATGAGAGCGCCCGCATGCAGCGCGCCCCCGCCCCCGAAGGGCACGGCCGCGAAGCGCGCGGGATCGTGCCCGCGCTCGACGGAGACGAGGCGGATGGCCCCCGCCATCTTGGCGTTGGCGACCCGCACGACGGCTTCCGCCGCCGCCATGACGTCGAGGCCGAGCGGCGCCGCCACATGCGCGCGGATCGCCTCGCGCGCCGCCTCCACGTCGAGGCGGGCGAGCGCCCCGCCGATGGGGCGCTCGGCGTTGATGCGGCCCAGCACAACGTTGGCGTCGGTGAGCGTCGGGCGGGTATTGCCCCCGCCATAGGCCACGGGCCCGGGCCGCGAGCCCGCGCTCTCCGGGCCGACCTGGAGGAACCCGCCCGCGTCCACGTGGGCGATGGAGCCGCCGCCCGCGCCGATCGTGGTGATCTCGATCATGGGCGTGCGCACCACGAGACCGAAATCGATCGTGGTCTGGGCCGCGAGCGCGGTCTGCCCGCCGACCACCAGCGACACGTCGAAGGAGGTGCCGCCCAGATCCCCCGTGATCACGTCCGGAAAGCCCGCCGCGGTCGCGATCGCCGCCGCGGCGATGACGCCGGCCGCCGGGCCCGACAGGGCCGTGCGCACGGGAAGGCGCCGGGCGGTCCGCGTCGACATCACGCCGCCGTTGGACTGCACGATGTGGAAGCGGCCCGCGAACCCCTCCGCCTCCAGGGCCGCGTCGAGCTTGGCGAGGTAGGAGCCCACCACGGGCTGGAGATAGGCGTTGAGCGCGGTCGTGGAGGTGCGCTCGAACTCCCGGATCTCGGGCAGGATCTGGGACGAGGCGGCGATGTCGTCGTTGGGCCAGACCTCCGCGATCGCCGCGAGCGCCGCGAGCTCGTTGGCGGGGTTGGCGTAGGCGTTGATGAAGACGACGGCGAGCGCCTGCGCGCCCCGCGCCAGCAGGGTCCGAGCGGCCTCCCTCGCCTCGTCCGGGTCCAGGCCCGCGCGGATCGTGCCGTCGGCCAGCGTCCGCTCGGCGATCTCCAGGCGCAGGTCGCGCTCGACCACGGGGACGAAGTCGCCCCACAGGCCCCAGGTGTGCCGCCGGTCGCGCCGGCGCATCTCGATGACGTCGCGAAAGCCCGCCGTCGTGAGGAGGCCGACCCGCGCGCCCTTGCGCTCGAGGAGCGCATTGGTGCCCACCGTCGTGCCGTGGACGATGGAGGCGAGGTCCGCGATCGCGCCGAACGCCTTGAGCCCCTCGAGGAAGCCCACGGCCTCGTCGCCCCGGTTCGAGGGCACCTTGGCGGTGCGGAACAGCCGCGCCGCCTCGTCGTAATGGAACAGGTCCGTGAAGGTGCCGCCCACGTCGACGCCGACGATCGTCCCGGGCTTCATAGGGCGTCCCCATGGCCGTAGAGCGCGCGCGCCGCGTCGGCGCTCACGTAGCCCAGC
>DASPJU010000235.1:0-5802 GCA_035628475.1 Salinarimonas sp.
CCGAAGTCGCCCGGCTGCCACGCGGGCGCGATCATCATGGAGCCGACCGAATACGTGCCCATGTCGGGCTCCAACGTGATGTGCATCGCCACCGTGCTCCTCGAGACCGGCATGGTACCGATGGAGGAGCCCGTGACGCGGCTTCGCCTGGATCTTCCGGGCGGCGTCGTCGAGGTGACGGCGGAGTGCGCGGACGGCCGCTGCCGAAGCGTCGAGATCGCCAACGTGCCCTGTTTCGTCGACCGGCTCGACGCGCCGCTCGAGGTGGTGGGTTATGGGACGGTGCGGGCCGACATCGCCTATGGCGGCATGTTCTACGCCCTCGTCGACGCGACCGCCTTGGGATTCCGGATCGTGCCGGACGAGGCGCGGGAGCTCGCCGAGCTCGGCGAGCGGGTCCGGCGCGCCGCCCGCGCGCAGCTCGACGTGGTCCACCCGGAGAACCCGGACATCCGGGGCGTCAGCATCGTGCAGCTCAACGCGCCCTTCGTCGGGGAGGGCGACGCTGTGCGCAATACCTGCATCGTCGCCCCCGGCCGCTCCGACCGCAGCCCCACCGGCACGGGAACCTGCGCCCGGCTCGCCGTGCTCCACGCCCGCGGCCTCCTCGGCTTCGGCGGGACGCTCGTGCACGAATCGATCATCGGCTCGCGCTTCGTGGGTCGCATCATGGGCGAGACCGAGGTGGCGGGCCGAGCCGCCATCCTCCCGACGGTGCGCGGGCGGGCGTGGATCACGGGCATGCACCAGTACTTCCTCGACCCGGAGGACCCGTACCCCGCGGGCTATGTCGTGGCGGACACCTGGGGCCACACGCCCGGCCTCACGCAGGACGGCTGAGCGCGGCAGCCGCCTCACCGCCGTTCCAGGATCTCCCGCAGCGCCGCGCCCGCGTGCTCGACATGGGCACGCAGGAGCTCGCAGCCCTCGTCGATCCGGCCGGCGCGGCACAGGGCCACCAGCTCCCCGTGCTCCCGTTCGGCCCGCTCCAGCCCGCCGGCGATGGACAGCTGCACGCGGGTGAGGCGATCACAGTCCTGGAGGAGCTTGCGGACGAGGGCGAGGGTACGCGGGCGGTCGGCGCGCGAATAGAGAAGGGCGTGCAGGCGGGTGTTGAGCTCGCCCCACCGGCCGACATGGGCGGCGCGCAGCTCGGCCCTATACTCGGCCAGGATCGCGTCGAGGGCCGCGTGGTCGCCTGCGGTGAGGCGAGGCGCGGAGCGGCGCAGCAGCGCGGGCTCAAGCTGCGCGCGCAGCTCGAACAGCTCCTCGACCTCCTCGGCCGACAGCTCCGACACGACCGCGCCACGGTGAGGCACGATCCGCACCAGCCCCTCGGCCTCGAGCTGGACGAGCGCTTCCCGGATCGGGATGCGGCTGACGCCGAGCTCGTCGGCGAGCGCGTCCTGGCGCAACTGCGTTCCTCCGGGCAACGCGCCGGACAGGATGCGCTCCCGCAGGGCCGCGGCGGCCGCGGCCGCCATGGTGCGGTGCTGCAGGCCCTTACCGAGGGGCGAGGGGGTGGTCTCGGGCACTGGCGCGGCGGCGGAGGAGCGTCGAGACGCGCTCGTGTTCGGCATCGGGGGCACGCTTGACGAGGTGGATTTTATACAATCTACAATACCGCGTCGGGATGTCGAGTGGGAGGGCGGATCATGGGCGCGCGGATCGGATGGACGGGGGTCTTCCCCGCCGTGACGACTCAGTTTCGCGAGGACTTCTCCCTCGACATCGACGCGACCGCCCGGGTGATCGAGGGACTGTTGCGCGACGGGGTGTCGGGGCTGATCGTCTGCGGCAGCGTCGGCGAGAACACCTCGCTGACGAGGCATGAGAAGATCGCCGTCATGGAGGCCGCCCAGGGCGTCGCCCGCGGCAGGGTGCCGGTCCTGTGCGGCGTGGCCGAGTTCACCACCGCGGCCGCGGGCGAGATGGCCCGCGAGGCGCAGCGCATTGGGATCGACGGCGTGATGGTGATGCCGGCGCTCGTCTATTCCTCCAAGCCGCACGAGACGGCGGCGCATTTCCGCAGCGTCGCGCGGGCGAGCGACCTGCCCGTGATGGTCTACAACAACCCGCCCATCTACAAGAACGACGTCACGCCCGACATCCTGGCCACGCTGGCCGATTGCGACACGATCGTCTGCTTCAAGGATTCGTCCGGCGACACCCGCCGCTTCATCGACACCCGCAACGCGGTGGGCGACCGCTTCGTGCTCTTCGCCGGCCTCGACGACGTCGTGGTGGAGAGCGTCATGGTCGGCGCCGAGGGCTGGGTCTCAGGGATGTCGAACGCGTTTCCCCGCGAGGGCGAGACCCTGTTCCGCCTCGCGCGCCAGGGCCGCTTCGCCGAGGCCATGCCGCTCTACGAGTGGTTCATGCCGCTCCTCCATCTCGACGCCCGCCCGGACCTCGTCCAGTGCATCAAGCTGTGCGAGCACATCATGGGCCGGGGCACCCATCTCACCCGCCCGCCGCGCCTTGCGCTCACCGACGCCGAGCGCGCCGAGGTCGAGGCGGTGATGCGCAAGGCTCTCGCGACCCGGCCGGCCCTGCCGGACGTGGGCCTCAAGGCGGCGGCCTGAGGCGGGGAGGGGGCCATGGCGCGCCATACCTTCTTCTGCATCGACGGGCACACCTGCGGCAATCCCGTGCGGGTGGTGACCGGCGGCTCGATCCCGCGCCTCGAGGGCGCGACCATGTTCGAGCGCCGCCAGCACTTCCTGGCGGAGTACGACTGGATCCGCACGGGCCTCATGTTCGAGCCCCGCGGCCACGACATGATGTCGGGCTCGATCCTCTACCCGCCGACCAGGCCCGATTGCGATGCCGGGGTCCTCTTCATCGAGACCTCGGGCTGCCTGCCCATGTGCGGCCACGGCACGATCGGCACCGTCACGATCGCGCTTGAGAACGGCCTCATCCAGCCCCGCGAGCAGGGCCGGCTGCGGCTCGAGACGCCCGCGGGCGTCGTGGAGGCGCATTTCACCCAGGACGGGCCCTTCGTCGAGAGCGTGCGCATCGTCAACGTGCCGTCTTTCCTGTATGGCGAGGGCTACGCGGTCGAGGTGGAGGGGTTCGGGGAGGTGACGGTGGACGTGGCCTATGGCGGCAACTTCTACGCCATCGTCGGCCCGCAGGCGCTCTACGAGGACCTCTGCACGGTCGAGCCGTCCGACATCCTGCGCTGGAGCCCGCGCCTGCGCGCTGCGTTCAACGCGCGTCACCGGATCGCGCACCCCGAGAACCCCGCCATCGACCGGCTCACCCACGTCATGTGGACCGGCCGGGCGCAGACGCCCGGGGGTTCGGCCCGCAACGCGGTGTTCTACGGCGACAAGGCGATCGACCGCTCGCCCTGCGGCACCGGCACCTCGGCCCGCATGGCGCAGCTCGCGGCGCAGGGGCGGCTCGCCGAGGGCGAGGTCTTCGTCCACGAGAGCATCATCGGCTCCACCTTCGCGGGCCGCATCGAGCGGCGGGCGATCGTCGCGGACCGCCCCGCCATCGTGCCCTCCATCGAGGGCTGGGCCCGGGTGACGGGCTTCAACACCATCGTGATCGACGACCGCGATCCCTTCGCCCACGGCTTCCAGGTCGTGGACCGGGGCGCTTGAGGAGGGATCCATGCGGGTCGCGGTGATCGGGGCGGGGATCGTCGGCCTGTCCTGCGCCCATGCCCTCCTCGACGAGGGGCACGCCGTCACGCTGATCGATCCAGGCGCGCAGGAGGGCCGTGCCTGCGAGGGCAACGCGGGCTGGATCGCGCATACCGACATCCTGCCGCTCGCCTCGGCGAAGGCCTGGCGGCACGTGCCGCGCTGGCTTCTCGACCCGCTCGGGCCCCTCGCGATCCGTCCCGCCTACCTGCCGCGCCTCGCGCCCTGGCTGGCGCGCTTCCTGCTCGCATCGACGCCGGCCGCCGTCGCGGCGAGCGCGGCGGCGATCCGCGCCATCAACGCGGAGGCGTTGCCCGCCTGGCGGCGCCGGCTCGCGGGCCTGGGTCTCTCCGACCATCTGCGCGAGCGCGGCGCCCTCTCGGTCTGGCGCAGTCCCGCCGCCTTCGCGGCGTCGCGCCCCATGCTCGCCCGTCAGCGGGCGCTCGGGATCCCGGTGGACGAGCTCGACGGCGCGGGCGTGCGGGCTTTGGAGCCGGCGCTGGGCGCCGCCGTCGCGGCGGGCGCCCTCTACCCGACCGTGAGCCACGTGAGCGACCCCGCCCTCCTCGTGCGCGCCCTTGCGGACCGGGCTCGCGACCGCGGCGCCGCGTCGGTGGCGGCACGGGCGCGCGCCGTGGAGCCGACCCGGACGGGAGCCGACGTGCTCCTCGACGACGGGCGGCGCGTCGCCGCCGAGCGGGTCGTGATCGCTGCCGGCGCCTGGTCGCGGGCGCTCGCCGCGAGCGTCGGCGACCGGGTGCCCCTGGACACGGAGCGCGGCTACAACGTGACCCTCGCGCCGGGCACCCTGGGCCTCACCCGTCCCATCGCCTACGAGGGCGAGGGCTTCGTGACGACGCCCCTCGAGACGGGCGACCGCGTCGGCGGCGCCGTCGAGTTCGGCGGCCTCGACGCGCCCGCCAACCACGCCCGCACCGACGCGATCCTCGCGCGGCTGCGCCGCTTCCTGCCCGACCTGCCGTCGGCTTCGGAAGGTCGTCGCTGGATGGGGTTCCGGCCCTCGTTGCCGGATTCGCTGCCGGTGATCGGCCCGTCGCGGGCGAGCCCGCACGTGGTCCACGCCTTCGGCCATGCCCATCACGGGCTCACCCAGGCGGCCGTGACGGCCGAGCTCGTCGCGGCCCTCGTCGCCGGCCGGCGGCCCGCGATCGAGCTCGCTCCCTATGCGGCGCAGCGATTCGGCGGGCGCGGTCGCGCGGCTCCTCTGCCGGCGGGGCAGGAGGGCTCCCTGAGCCGGACGGCCTGAGGAGGCGCCGCCGACCGAAGGTCGCGGGACCGGAACGGCGTCCGCGCGGCGGGCGTTGGCCCCCGTCACAGGAGGCGACCATGACGTCCAAGCATCCCAAGACCCAGCCCAAGGACCGTCCGCGCGACGACCTCGTGGACGACCCCGGCATCGGCCGCTCCAAGGGCTCCTTCGCGACGGGCGAGGACCCGCGCACGCTCGACGGCGCCTCGACCTTCGAGGGCGACACCGAGAACCAGGTCGACGATCGCACCGGCGCCGTGAACCCGGACCGCGTGCCGCGGCACAACAAGTAGCGCGACCGGTGCGAGAGCCGCGTCCGCGAACCAGCGGGCGCGGCCCCCGGGATCGACCGGTCCGGCTTCCCGAAGCCCCCGCGGGCCTCACGCTCGGCATGATGGTCTCCGGCCTGCGTGAGCGCACGCGTCGCCGTGACGAGCTTCCGCACGAACCACCCCATCTGCCGGCTCATGGCCGCGGCGGTCGCGCCGCTTGAAGGTCAGGTCCTCGACCTCTGGCTCGTCCCCGCTCGCCGGCATGACGTTCTGGCGGGGAGTCCGTCTCCGCGTGGCGGAAGGCGTGTCCGCCGAACAAGCGCCCATGCACGTCCATGTCCGTCCACAATCTAGCACCAACTCCTTATGGTAGCAGCATTCCACGTCTAGAGCTGTCCATCTCGATCCGATACGATCCACTACAGCGGGTGGGGAACAGGGTGGGGAAGACATGCCGGCGCAGGTCAACAAGCTGACGGCCAGGACGGTCGCGACGATCACCAAGCCTGGGCGCCACTCCGACGGCGGCGGCATCTACCTGAACGTCTCCGACACAGGAGCACGCTCGTGGGTGTTCATGTGGAAGGCTGCCGGGCGCCGC
>DASPJU010000236.1:0-2972 GCA_035628475.1 Salinarimonas sp.
CGGGTGGTGCATGACCTGGTTCAGCTGCTCGGAGAGCTTCTGGTCGAGCACCGCGATGGCGCGGTCGAAGGTGCGCGTCAGGTTGCGGTCGAAGGTGACCGTGCCCTTCAGTGCTTCCTCGGTCAGCGCCTTGATCAGGTCCTGGGCGCGGTCGCGCTCGGTCTGCTTGGTGGCGCCGATGACCTGATCGAGAAGGCCGGGGGCGTCGGTGGTGGTGGTCGCGGCGGCAGCGGCGCCGGACGCCTGCGCTTCACTCATGGACTATTCCTCCTTCTTCTCGATGCCGAGCTCGCTCGAAAGTTGAGCCAGCTTGTCCTTGTCGCGCAGGACGCTCTCGATGAGCCCTTCGAGCTCCTCGGAACGATCCACCTTGCTCATCAGGTCGCGCAGCTTGTTGCGCGTCTCCATGAGCGACTTCAGCGCCGGCACCTGCTCGGCCACCTTCGCCGGATCGAAATCCTCCATCGAGCGGAATTTCAGGCTCACCGGCATCTCGCTGCCGTCGCCCGACAGCGTGTTCTCGACGCGGATGTTGAGGCCGGGCTGGAGGCGGGCCATGACATCATTGAAGTTGTCACGGTCAATCTGCACGAACTTGCGTTCGGCCATCGGCTTCAGCGGCTCGCCAGGATCGCCGGCGAAGTCGCCCAGCACGCCGACCACGAAGGGCAGCTCGCGCTCGATCTGCGCACCCTCCGTCTCGACGTTGTAGGTGATGTGGACGCGCGGCTTGCGCACGCGGGCCAGCTTGTCGTGGATGCTGCTCATGGGCCTCCCCCGCCGGCCCATCTGGCCGGCCATTCGGTGCGGTAAGGGAGGATAGGATTGCCAGCGCGGAAAGGTCAATCAACTGAACGGGGGATGCGCGAACCAGCCGCAACCTGCGCCGCTCCGCGTGATCACTCCTCGGGCGGCTTGATGCCCAGCGCCACCAGCATGGAGCGCCTGGCGTCCCGATCGGACAGGACTTCCTCAAGCAATTCGGGCAGCGGCATGCGGGCGCGGCGCGCGGCATCCGAGAGGGTGAAGGCGAGCGGCGAGTGCGGCTCCGTCTTGCGGAACCACTCGGCCGCCTCCTCGATGACCCTGATCACGTCATCGCGCGTGCGGATGCGCGGCCCCCCCCCGCCGCCTCCGCCGCCGGCCGCGGCGCCATCGCCCGCGGCACCGTCCGGTCCCGCCGCCGCGTCCTGGTCGCCTCCGCCTGCCTCCTCGAATGCGCCGAGGACTGATTCCGCAACCTCGGTGATCTTCGCCAGCAACTCCGACACCCGGCGCGTCGCGGGAGGATAGCTTCCGAAGCGCTCCTGCAACTTCGCATCGAGCGCGGTCCAAAGCGCACCGACGGCACGCGCCTGCAGCCCGACCTGCCGGAGCATGGCGCCGGCCACGCGGGCCTCGTCGCGCAACGTGTCCATCACGGGCACGCCGCTGTCGTACATCTCCTGGCGCTTCTCCTCGTTGTCGATCGTGGCCGTCGCCTCGGCGCGGAGCCAGAGGTGCAGCGACACCGAGTTGCCGTCCGGGCGCCGGAACAGCGGCATCCGGCGCAGGGGCTGCATGATGGTGCCGTCCGCGCCCTCGCCCGCCAGTCCACCGATCGGCGCGCTGCGCCCCTCCAGCCGTTCGTCGTCAGGAACGTCCGGTTCGGGCTGTGGGAAGCCGTTCTCCCAGTAGCGGTCGAGCAGCCCCTCCAGCAGCTCGATCCCTGCCTTGAGGCCGGCCAGGTGATGCATGCGGACCAGGGCCTCGGTCATGAAGGCCGCGACCTCGAAATCCTTGCCGCGCTTCGAGAGACATTCCGCGCCGTAGCGCAGGACATCGCGCCACTGCTGCGGCGGCGCCGTGTCCTCGCCCGGCTGGGAGTCGCGCGCCCGTTCCTCGGCCCGCGCATCGCTCCGGGCGTCGCGCAGACGCTGATACGGGGCCGTGGCAGAGATCTCCCCCCGCGGGTCCTCGCCCGCACCGTCGCCGGCCTCGAGCGGCGCCAGCAAGGCCTCAAGGTCGAGAATGGTCTCGGACATGCAGCTCCCCCGCCCAGCCCCGCGTCCCGGGACATGTGCCCGCGATTTCGCGCCGAGATCGGCACGAGTGCAAGAGCCGCGTGAGACACTTCGTTCGCGCGTCCCGTGCAGCCGGGATGCGCTGGACAGCCCGCGGAGCGCTGGTTACCGTCCCGGCCGCCGGTTTCGCCGGGGGAGGCGAACGGTTCCAATACACGGGCGGAATGCGCGGAGGAGGCGTCTGCTATGGTCGCGGTAGATCTGAAGTCTCTCGTCGCCCGCCTCGACCCGCTCGTGCGGCGCCAGCTGGAGGCGGCGGCGGGCCTGACCCTCTCCCGTTCCCACTATAATGTCGAGGTGGAGCACCTGCTGCTCCGCCTGATCGAGACCGGGGGCTCCGACCTCGCCGCCATCCTGCCGCGGCTCGGCGTGGATCCCGGCCGCGTCGCGGGCGAGCTGACCCGCGCGCTCGACAAGCTCAAGACCGGCAATGCCCGCGCGCCCGCCCTCTCGCCCGATCTCGTGGGCTGGCTGCGGGAAGCCTGGCTCATCGCCTCGCTCGACAACAACGCCGCGCGCGTTCGATCGGGCCACATGCTCATCGCCCTGCTGGCGGACGACACGCTTTCGCGCACGGCGAAGGAGAGTGCGCCGAGCCTCTCGTCCATCCCGGTGGACCAGCTCCGCCGAAGCCTGGCGAGCCTGGCCGAGGGAAGCGAGGAGTCGGCGAACGCGTCCACCCTCGCCGCCGCGCCAGGCGGAGCCCCCGCGGGCGCTCCAGGCACCGAGGCGCCGCGTTCGGGCGGCCCGCTCGACCAGTTCTGCACCGAACTCGTCGCCCAGGCGAAGGGCGGGAAGATCGACCCGATCCTCGGCCGAGATTCCGAGATCCGCCAGATGGTGGACATCCTGACCCGCCGCCGGCAGAACAACCCGATCCTCACGGGCGAGGCGGGCGTCGGCAAGACC
>DASPJU010000237.1:0-2303 GCA_035628475.1 Salinarimonas sp.
GTCTTCTCCCGAAGCCGCAGCTTGCGCGCGTGCCGGGCCGTCGACTCCGCCAGCTCCGGAACCCAGCTCTCCACGAGCACCCAGCGCGCTTCCAGGCGCAGCGCGGCGCACCAGGCCTTCTCGACCTCCTCCGCCGAGCGGCCGCCCACCGCCACGAGCGGGCCGTCCTCGGGCAGCCCCGACCTCCAGCGCGGCGCCGCCGGCGCCTCGGTCCAGCCCGCCTCGACGAAGAGATGCAGGGGCTCGCCGAGGGCGTTCAAGTCGGGCACGCCGCGGCCGCTCTCGGGCGGCGGGCCGAGCACCGCCACGAGGCGGCCGCCCACGCGCGCCCGCGCCCCGGGCGGCACGCGTTCGAGGAAAAGGCGCAAGCCCTCGGCCGGGGCTTCTCCGTCAAGGTAGACGCCCAGCGGGAGGCCGTCGACGCCCTCCGGGGGCGGGCCGGCGACGAGGACGGCGTCGAGCCCCGAGCGCCGCAGCTCGCGCAGCTCGCGGGGGACGTCGCCGCCCGGCCGCCAGACGGCGAGCGTCAGGCGCTCGTCGGCGGAGAGCTCCTGGGCGAGCGCGAGCAGAAGGACGAACACGCCGCTACTATAGACGGTCCGTCCGGCGGAAACTAGGCGACGCGGTGGCTGATGCGCAGCACGCGGCGGAGCTCGCCGAGCGTGACGTCGACGTGCTTGGGCAGGAGCGCGACCGGGTCAGAGCCGGTGATGCCCAGGCGCAGGGTGCCGTCGACGTTCCGCATGTTGCGGACGACCTGCGCGAGCCGCGCGGCAGCCTTGCCGCTCACCAGGCACTTGTGCGCCTTGCGGAAATAGTTCACGAGCCGGCCCATGCCTCTACCCCCCTCTCGACCTCTATCCCCGTGGGCGGCCGACCACGGCCGCCGCGTCTACGCGAGATCCTCGTCGCTCTCGAGAGCTTCCTTGAACTTGTCGAGGTTCTCGATGACGAGCCCGGTGCCGCGCGCGACGCAGGTGAGCGGGTCCTCGGCGACGCGCACGGGGACGTCGATCTCCTTCCGGATCGCGCGATCGATGCCGCGGATGAGCGAGCCGCCGCCCGCGAGGGTGATGCCGCGCTCGGTGAGGTCGGCGGCGAGCTCGGGCGGGGTCTCTTCCAAGGTTTCCTTGATGGCGGCGATGACCGCGTCGAAGGGCTCCTTCATGGCCTCGCGGATTTCTTCGCTGGTCACGGTGACGCGGCGGGGCATCATGGCCATGACGTCGCGGCCGGAGACCTCGAGGGTGAGCTCCTGCTCGAGGGGATAGAGGGAGCCGACCTCGATCTTGATCTTCTCGGCGGTCTGCTCGCCGATGTGGAGGTTGTAGGCGCGGCGGAGGTGCTGGATGATGGCCTCGTCGAACTTGTCGCCGGCGACGCGCACGGAGCGCGAGGCGACGATGCCGCCGAGCGAGAGGACGGCGATCTCGGCGGTGCCGCCGCCGATGTCGACGATCATGTTGCCGATGGGGTCCAGCATGGGCAGGCCGGCGCCGATGCCGGCGGCCATGGGCTCCTCGACGATGAAGACCTGGCGCGCGCCGGCGCGCTCGGCCGAGTTGATGACGGCGCGCTTCTCCACGCCGGTGATGCCCGAGGGCACCGCGATGACCACGCGCGGCATGATCCCGAACTTGCGGCCGTGGACCTTCTGGATGAAGTAGCTGATCAGCGCTTCGGTGACGTCGAAGTCCGCGATGACCCCGTTGCGCATCGGCCGCACGGCGACGATGTTGCCGGGGCACTTGCCGATCATCTCCTTGGCGGTCGAGCCGACCGCCTTGCCGTCCAGCAGGACCTTGTTGGTGCCCTTCTTGACGGCCACCACCGAGGGCTCGGACAGCACGATGCCCTCGCCTCGGACGTAGACCAGCGTGTTGCACGTGCCCAGGTCGATCCCCATGTCCTTGGAGAAAAACCCGAAGCAGCGCTTGACGATCCCCCACATGACGAGCTCCCCCTCTCTCTCGACCCCTGGTATGCCGCCCGAAGTATAGCGCGGGACCGTCCGTGAAGCAAACAAATTATAAAATATATTTTAGGTCTTCTGGATGTCGATCCGGGCCCAGGGGCTCTTCCCCGCCCGGACCACCCTCCCGCCCAGCAGCTTCGCCAGGGCCTCCATCGCCGCCTCGCGGGTCTTGCGGTCGGTGAATTCGAGGCGCAGCGGGGCGCCGGGGACGTCGATCGACATCCCCCGCGACAGCACCCGGGCGCTCGCGCCCCGGATCTGGTCGAGGGGATGTCGGACGGGGCCGAGCTCGACGCCCTTCGGGGACAGCCGCAGCTCGTCGCCGTTG
>DASPJU010000238.1:0-5341 GCA_035628475.1 Salinarimonas sp.
GCACCTTGGTGCCCGCGTCGCAATACTCGGCCAGGGCGTCGAGGTGGCCGAGAAAGCCGTCCCCCTGGCCCCGGGTCGTCTCGAGAACGATGACGTTCGGGGTCGGGGCGTGGCGGTAGGACTCGAGCGCCGCGCCGCCGCCGCCCGCCTGGACCTTGAGATGGGTCTTCTGCATGCGCCGGTCCGAGGCCGCGGCCTCGATCGTGGCGGCGACGTCGGGCGTCTCGCAGAAGGCCTGGATCGAGACCCGCGGGACGGGCGCGATCAGGCGGTCGGCGCTCTCGGGGGTGTCTGCCATGTTGGGCTCCCAGTTCGGCGCGTCAGTTGCCGACTGCCTGGTTGATGCGGTTGCGGCCATCCTGCCGGAATTGGGTGGACGGATCCTTGCCTTGACGGATGTTCTCGACGTCCTTGGCGCGCCGCGTGGCGTCGGCCAGGCCTTCCTGGCGTCCGCGCACGAGGTCCACCGGGTCGGCGACCTGGGCGGCCATGTTGGCCTGCGTGGCGCAGCCGAGGTTCCAGTAGGGCTCGTTGCGCATGTTGAAGCCCGGATCCGACACCCCGAGATCCTGAGGCCACAGCCCGCAGGTCGAGGCCACCTTCGCCTTCAGGGCCGCGAAGGAGAGGCGGATCGGCGAGGCGATGGTGGGATCGGAGGGCCGGTAGGTCGACACCGATGCCGCCCCCGACGGCAGTCCCTGCTCGGCCAGGGCGCGGCGGACCGCATCGAGGGTGGGACCCGTGCCGGCCACGCCCGCCGGAACCTGGATCGCGAGCGGGCCGCGGGCCGTGCGGCGATAATCCTCGGCGAAGGCGAGGACGTCGGCGCGCTGGCGCGGGTCGAGCGCGGGACCGGCCACGAAGATGTCGAGGGTCCGGGGCGTGTCGGCGAGCACGATCGGATGGCGCTCGCGGTAGTCGCGCGGATAGGTCGATCCCGTCACGGAGCGGTCGGCCGCGCAGGCCGCGAGCGAGAGGGACAGGCCCGCGAGGGCGGCGGAGCGGCGGAGGCGGGAGCGGTTCGACATGCGCGGGGTCCTAAGATGCGAGCGCCGGGAGCAGCGGGTGCCCGGAATCAGTCCGTGATGAAGCCGAACCGGCCGCGATAGCCGCGGGCGGAGTTGTCGGCGCCGACCATGCCGTAGAGCTTGTTGAGCCGGCCGAGCAGGACGGCCTGCCCGTCATAGGACTCCACGAAGCCGTCGTCGGGCCGCGCCACCTCGCGCGCCTCCATGGCCTTGGCGATGTAGGGGGTGACGAGGATCATGAGCTCGGTCTCGCGGCGCTGGTAGTCGCGCGACCGGAACAGGGCGCCCAGGATCGGCAGGTTCATGAGCGCGGGGGTGCCAGAGATCGCCTGGCCCCAGGTCTGGCTGAGCAGGCCCGCCGTCATCATGCTGGCGCCGGAGGGCAGCTCGACGCTGGTCGTCGACTTGCGCACCTTCATGCCGGGCACGTTCACCGTGTCGTAGCGGAACTGATTCTCGTAATCGAGCTCCGTGACCTCGGTGTTGACGCGCAGGGAGATGCGGTTCTCCGAGAGCACGACCGGCGTGAACGACAGGCTGATGCCGAAGGGCTTGAAGCTGATGCCGGTGGTGCAGCGCGGCGAGGACGAGCCGGGCACGACCTCGCAGCTCTGGCCGCTCGGGATCGGGATCTCGCCCCCGGCCGTGAAGGTCGCGGCCTCGCCCGAGATCGCCACCAGCGTGGGCTCGGCCAGCACCCGCGAGACTCCCGCCCGCTCGAAGGCGTTCAGCGTGGCGTTGAGGCTGAAACCGCCCGCCGAGAAGCCGCCCGTGAGGGAATTGCTGGCGGCCTGGACCTGCGGGTTGAGGGAGAAGGACTGCGCGGTGGTGAGGTTCAACCCCGACCAGCCGCCGGACGTGGTGATGCCGAACTGCTTGAGGACGGAGCGGGCGACCTCCACGACGGTGACGCGCAGCATCACCTGGTCCTTGCCGCGGATCGTCAGCGCGTTCATCACGCCGCCGCGGCTCGACGAGAACAGCCCGCCCGACACGCCCACGAAGGCGTTGGCGATGTCGATGGCCTGCTGGGCCTCGGCCGCGGAGGCGACGCTGCCGGTGAGCAGGATCGAGTCGCCGGCCGGCCGGACCTCGATCTGCCCGGTGGGCAGGGAGGTCCGCAGGGTCTGGCGCAGCACGTTGAGGTCGCGCCCGACATTGATCTCGAGGGTGGCGATCTGCCGGCCCTCGGCGTCAAGGACGAAGATCGAGGTGGCGCCGTTCTCCATGCCGATCACGAAGATCTTGCGGGTCGAGCGCACGACCGCGTTGGCGACCTTCGGGTTGGCGACGAAGACCTCCTTGGCGTCCCGCGGCAGGTCGATGATCACGGATCGCCCGATGGAGAGGTCGAGGCGGCGGGAGCCGCCCTGCTCCGCCGGCGAGATCGCGATCACGGGCGCCGAGGCGCCGCCGGCCCCCGTCTCCAGGGGCGGCGGAGGCGCGCCGGGATTCTTGGCGAGGGCGGGGGCGGGGCCGAGCGCGGCGAGGACGGCCGCGACGAGCGCGGGCCGGACGCCCGGCCGGCGCGGGAGGGACATCGTCATCGGGCGGTCCTTCGAAGGGACGATCATGGGGGTCACCGCTTGGGGGCCTGCTTCGCCACGCCGAAGCGGACGATGGTCAGCCCGCTTTCGGAGCGCTCCTCGCGCGGCGTGGAATTGGTCTGGTTGGCGTCGGTGAGGCTGCGCAGGGCGAGCGAGAGCTGCCCCACCTTCTGGGCGAGGGTGACCAGCTCGGCCTGGGCGGGGGTGAGCTCCAGGGTGGCGGTCTCGCCGGTCACCACCTTCTCGCCGTTGCGCTCCTGCACGGTCTGGCCGATCGCCAGGATGCGGATGTTCTGCAGGATCGTCTCCGACATGTGGACGTCGGCGCCGCCGGAGCGGGACGCGTCGTCGTCCCGGTAGGTGCGCAGCACGTCGACGCGGTCGTTGGGCAGGATGAAGCCGCCGGCGGACGTGGCGCCCCGGGTGTCGATCGTGATGGCGACCGCGCGCATCCCCGAGGGCAGGATGGCCGACATGAAGCCGCTGCCGTCGGCGCGGATGAGCTTCTCGCGCCGGATCGGCTCGCCGACGAGGAAGGGCTGGCGCGCGATGGAGCCGGTCGTCTCGTCGAGGGCGCTGGGCGTGGCCGAGCGGGTGATGAAGCCCACCGGCACCGCGTCGGCGGGCCAGGACTGCCAGCGCAGGTCGGCCGGGCGCACCGTCTGGCCCATGGGCAGGTCCGCCGCCGCGACCAGAACCTCCTCGGTGCGCACGGCGGGCGGCGGCGCGGCCTCGATGATGGTGGGCTCGGGCTTGCGCCCCATCATGAGGACGGCGGCGCCGGCGGCGGCGGCCATCGCGCATCCGAGTACGGCCAGGCGAGCGGGTTTCATGCGACGGGTCCAGGCACGACAAGGGTTTGTCGGATGCCGAGAGTGACCCGCGAATCGTCAAAACATGGTTAACCGGGCGTAGCAAATCCGCGGCGGCGTCCCGATCCTGCGGACCGGCCCCGCCGAGGCGCCCGGCTGGTCATCCGGCGAGCCCCGCCTGCCAGACCGGCGACTCGGGATAGACGAGGAGCGCCGCCGCAGCGAGGGCGATCCCGTACGGGATGCCCGTCTTCCTGTCGTGCAGCCGGGTGAGCCAGGTCCAGCCCAGGGCGAAGGCGGGCAGCGGCACCTGGCGGATGGAGAGCAGGCCCAGCGTCAGGGCTCCCCCCGCCAGCGACGCGGCCAGGAGATAGTTCAGCAGTGGATCGAAGCCGAGCCAGAGCGCCGTGACGGCGGCGAGCTTCGCGTCGCCGCCGCCCATCCACCCCGCGGCGAAGAAGCCGAAGCACACCGCCAAGACGAGGGCCCCGGCCGCGAGGTGCCAGGGCGCGGCCCCCCAGGGGATGCTCCCGCCGAGGACGAGAGCCACGAATCCCGCCAGGAGCGCCAGCGAGATCCGGTTGGGGATCGTCATGGTGAGGAGGTCGGTCGCCGCCGCGTACGCCATCAGGGCGGGGAACAGGAGAAGCAGGGCGCTGGTGAGCACGGGAGGGGTCTCCGGGGAGGGAGCTCGATCATATGGGAGACGGGTTGCCGAAGCGTTCCCGACGGGTCAGGCGGCGGATTCCGGGCTGCCGGCCGGGCGGGCGCCGCGGGGACGTGCCGCAACCGCCAGGCGGGCGCCGATCTTCGCGAAGGGCCGCAGGTAGAGGCGCGCCACGGACGAGAATTCCCGCTCCTCGCCGCCGAGGCCGAGTCGGAACGATTCCTTCTCCTTCGCCGGCACCCAGAGCGTGCCGAACATCCAGTCCCAGATCGCGAAGATGAAGCCCATGTTGCGGTCCCAGTGCCGCTCCTCGGCGGAATGGTGGACTTGGTGGTGGGCCGGGCTGATCAGGAGGTGGCCGAGCCATCCGGTATAGGGCAGCCAGACATGGGAGTGGCGCAGATGAAATCCGAGAAGGTAGAAGGCGAGGAGGACGATGTGCGCCTGGAAGGCGTTGAGCACGAGGGCGTCGGCTCCGAACAGGATGCGCGCCCCGGCCATGCTGAGGCCGGAGAACAGGCCCGCGAAGACGAGGCTGAGCACGTCGTCGACGGGATGGACCCGGCCGGCCGCCAAGGGGGTCAGCACCTCGACCGAGTGGTGCACCTTGTGGAACTCCCACAGGAACGGGACGCGGTGCCCCAGATAGTGGGCGAGCCACAGGCCGAAATCGAAGGCGAGGACCATCCCGAGGGTCGTTGCCGCGATGGCCACGCCCAAGGGCGCCGGCACGAGGCCCTCCAGGGGAAGCGACTGCGTCAGCCAGCCGATCCCGCGGTCGATGACCAGCGCGATGTAGCTCGTGCCGACCAGAAGGGTGGCGAACAGGGTTTTGTTGATGATCCAGTAGACCAGATCCAGCCGGGTCGACGGGTGGGACCACAGCTCGCGCGGGAATGCGAAGCCGAGGAAGCCTTCCGCGGCGGTCTCCGGATCGCGGCGCGCTTGGATCTGGTAGACCACGAAGGCGAAGACCACGGAGCTCGCCAGGTAGAGCGCGAACCAGCGGTTCGACGGATCCGCGAACATCGCGCCGAAAGCCGCGACGGGGTTGGCCGCCAGGAACTCGAGCATCGGGGTGTGCTCCGGATGGCCGCGCCCGTCGCGGGCACGCTGGCAGGCGAGGGCCGGGCGACGAGACGCCGCCCGGAGCTATTGAAAGCGCTGCCTCAGTTCCCGATCGCGTCCGAGACGTTCTTGAACTTCGTGTTCAGGTTGTTGCCGAGCGTTCCCCAGGTGCCGATCACCACGACGGCGATCAGGGCGGCGATCAGGCCGTACTCGATG
>DASPJU010000239.1:0-3497 GCA_035628475.1 Salinarimonas sp.
TTGAATAGCCGAACCCGGCGCCGGGGCGATCTCGCCCGGGCGAGGTGAAACCGCCGTCGCGCTCGGCCAAGCCGGCGGCCTCAACCGCGGATTTGAAATCATGAAAATCGTCATGGCCATCATCAAGCCGTTCAAGCTCGAGGAGGTGCGCGACGCGCTCAACACCCTCGGCGTGCACGGCCTGACCGTGACGGAGGTGAAGGGCTACGGCCGGCAGAAGGGCCACACCGAGATCTATCGCGGCGCCGAATACGCCGTGAGCTTCCTGCCGAAGCTGAAGATCGAGGTCGCGGTCGGCGCCGACCTGGTGCCGCAGGTGATCGAGGCGATCGCCTCCTCGGCCCGCACGGGCCAGATCGGCGACGGCAAGATCTTCGTCATGCCGCTGGAGCGGGCGATCCGCATCCGCACCGGCGAGACCGACGCCGACGCCCTGTGACCCGACAGAACCATCAACGGAGTTCGCCGATGTTCCGCCTTGCCATCGCGGCCGGCCTGGGGGCGCTGGGCCTCGCCCTCTGCGCCGACCCCTCGCTCGCCCAGACCGCTCCCCCCGCCGCCCCGGCCCCGACCCCGCCGGTGCCCCAGAAGGGCGACACCACCTGGATGATGGTCTCCACGGTGCTCGTGTTCATGATGATCATCCCGGGCCTCGCCCTCTTCTATGGCGGCCTCGTGCGCACCAAGAACATGCTCTCGGTGCTGAGCCAGGTCTTCGCCATCGTGGCGATCGTCTGCCTCATCTGGGTGATCTACGGCTACAGCCTCGCCTTCTCGGACGGCGGCTCGCTCAACACGTTCGTGGGCGGCCTGTCCAAGACCTTCCTGCGCGGCGTCGATCCCACCACCACGGTGGAGACCTTCTCCCGCGGCGTGGTGATTCCGGAATACGCCTTCGTGGTCTTCCAGATGACCTTCGCCTGCATCACCCCGGCGCTGATCGTCGGCGCCTTCGCGGAGCGCATCAAGTTCTCGGCCCTGGTGCTCTTCGTCGTGCTCTGGGTGACGCTGGTCTACTTCCCCGTGGCCCACATGGTCTGGTGGTGGCCCGGGCCGGAGGCCGCGGCGACGAAGCCGGCGGCGGAGGTCGTGGCCGGCGCGGGGCTCATCTGGGGCTTCGGCGCCCTCGACTTCGCGGGCGGCACGGTGGTGCACATCAACGCGGGCATCGCGGGTCTCGTGGGCTGCCTCATGCTCGGCAAGCGCATCGGATACGGCCGCGACCTCATGGCGCCGCACTCGCTCACCATGACGATGATCGGCGCCTCGCTGCTCTGGGTCGGCTGGTTCGGCTTCAACGCGGGCTCGAACCTCGAGGCCAACGGCACGGCGGCGCTCGCCATGCTCAACACCTTCGTGGCGACGGCCGGCGCGGCCGTGGCCTGGCTCTTCGTCGAGTGGGCCGCCAAGGGCAAGCCCTCGCTGCTCGGCATGGTGTCGGGCGCGGTGGCGGGCCTCGTCGCCGTGACGCCGGCCGCGGGCTTCGCGGGCCCGATGGGATCCATCGTGCTCGGCCTCGCTTCGGGCGCCCTGTGCTTCTTCTTCTGCACCACCGTGAAGAACGCTCTGGGCTATGACGACTCGCTCGACGTGTTCGGCATCCATTGCGTCGGCGGCATCCTCGGCGCCATCGGCACGGGCATCCTCGTGAACCCGGCCCTCAACGGCACGGGCGTGGTGGACTACGCCATGAACAACGGCGCCGGCGGCGTCGCCGAATACGCCTTCGCGACCCAGGTCTGGGCCCAGACCAAGGGCGTGCTCGTCACGATCGTCTGGTCGGGCGTGATGTCGGCGATCCTCTACAAGCTCGTCGACCTCGTGGTCGGCCTGCGGGTGACCCACGAGGCCGAGCGCGAGGGCCTCGACCTCGCCGACCACGGCGAGCGCGCCTACAACTACTGATCCGATCCCTATCGGAGCACGGGAGCCCCGGCCGCGAGGCCGGGGCTTTTTCATGTCGACGCACCGACCCCGGATCGCCCGGGCGGGGTCCGGCCGCCGACCAGGCGTGCTCCCGCCGGTCGCGCCCCACAGGGTTAATCGGCCCTTAACCGCCCCGGCCTAGGCTCACCCCCCGATCATCCAGCACGATGCGGCCCATGCGCACGATCCGACGCCAGCCCACCCCCTTCGAGATCGTCACGGAGGCGCTGCGAACCTTCCTGGCGCGGCGCGCCCGCGAGCTGCTCGGCCTGAGCCTGCTCGGCGGGGCGGCGGGGCTCGTCGCGGCGCTGGCGACCTGGTCGGTGGAGGATCCGAGCTTCAACCACGCCACCGACGGGCCGGTGCGCAACGTGCTGGGCTATCCGGGCGCGGCGGTCGCCGACCTCGTGATGCAGCTCGTCGGCCTGGGCGCCGTCGCGGTGGCGGCGCCCCTGATCGCCTGGGGCTGGGGCCTGCTGCGCGGTCACCCTCTCGATCGGCTGGGCCTGCGGCTCGCCCTGTGGGTCGCGGGCTCGGGCGCCGCCACGGGCGTGGCGAGCGCGCTGCCCGCCACCGCGGGCTGGCCCCTGCCGACGGGCCTCGGCGGCGTGGTGGGCGACGCCCTGCTCACGGCGGCGCGGGCGGTGACCGGCGCCTCCGGCGGCGCCGGCTCGGCGCTCGTCGGGCTCACCTTCGCGGGCCTCGCGATCCTTTCCGTGACGGCGGCCTGCGGCTTCGGCTTCGCCGAGCCCGAGGCGGAGGACGAGGCGCCGCCCGCGCGCCGCCCGCGCATCAACGAGCCCGACGACCGCGACGAGGCGCCCCGCGACGACGAGCCGGGCTGGATCGTGCTCACGGCCGGCGCCGTGGCCCATGCCTTCATCAGCGTCAAGGAGGGCGTGCGCCGCCGCCTGGAGGCGCTGCGCGCCGCCCGCGAGGACGACGGCCTCGTGGCGGCCACGCCGCGGGGGCCCCTGCGCCGCGAGGCCTACGAGGCGCCCGCGCCCGTGCCGGTGCGCCGCCGGGAGCCCGTGATCGAGGCGGCCCCCGTCGCGCGTGTGCCGGAGGCCGCCCCCGAGCCCCGCGTCGCCGCGCCCACCCCGCTGCCCGTCCATGACGAGGACGAGGAGGACGAGCCCTGGGAGCCCCTCGACGAGGCTCCCCCGGCGCCCGCGCCCAAGGCCCCCGCGAGCCGGGTCACCCTGCCGCCGTCCGCGCCCAAGGCCGTCGCGCGCCCGGCGCCCGAGGCCCGGCGCCCGCCCGCGGCCGAGGACGAGGGCGACTACGAGATCCCCGCCCTCGACCTGCTGGCCGAGCCCAGGAAGGCCGCCGTGGCCTCGGTCTCGGCCGACGCCCTGGAGCAGAACGCGACCCTGCTCGAGTCGACGCTGGAGGATTTCGGCGTGCGCGGCGAGATCATCAACGTGCGCCCCGGCCCTGTTGTGACGTTGTACGAGCTTGAGCCTGCGCCTGGGACGAAGTCGTCTCGTGTGATCGCGCTGGCGGACGACATCGCGCGCTCGATGTCGGCGGTGTCGGCGCGGGTGGCGGTGGTGCAGGGGCGCAACGCG
>DASPJU010000240.1:0-3460 GCA_035628475.1 Salinarimonas sp.
CTGATGTTCGACGGCGGCGATCCGGGGGCGCTCGCGATCGCCCGCGACCAGTGGAAGGCCGTGAAGGCGGCCGGGCACGCGGCGACCTATTGGCAGCAGGATCCGGGCGGGCGCTGGCAGCGCAAGGCGTGACGCCCGCCCCGGGGCCGGCGGGAGGGGCCCGTCAGCGCGCCCGGGCGGCGGCGTAGCGGCCCCGCGAGCGGTAGGAGGCGTAGCGGGCCCCCGCGCGGGAGGCATAGACCCGGCGCGAGCCCCGCCCGTACCAGCTCATCTGGCGCTCGCCGACATCCACGTGGACGATCCCGTTGCTGTAGGATCCCACGCCGCCGACGCCCGGCAGGGACTTGGCCAGCGCGATGGCAGCGCGGGAGCTCGCCTCCATGGGCCGGAAATCCACCGCGCGTCCCGAATAGTGCAGCGAGCGGCGCGCATGGCGGCCGTCGCATCCCGACGTGACCTCGATGCGCCCCAGGCGCGCGGTGACCTGGTGCAGGATCGCCCAGACCTCGGGCTTGAGGCAGGCCGTGCGGGCCTTCTTCTGGAAGCAGAGGGAGCCGCGACAGTAATCCCGCGCCTCGGCGGGCAGCGCGGCGAACAGAACAACGAACAAGACGAGCCAGGGCATGACGAGCCTCCGGCCCCCGGGGGACTGGACGAACCTTGGGGACATACGGCCAGGTCCTCGTGGCCGCAGGACGCGCAGGTCTTCTTCTTGACGACGCTCGTCTTGACGCGAGCGTCGTCACAAATCCTGGAGCCGGGCAATGGTTCCTCGACCCCCCGGAACGATCCCGCCGGGGACGCTCAGTCGCCCAGGCGGGTCACGAACTCGTAGCGCTGGCCGTCGGGAAGCTCGATGGTCCGGATGCGGATCATCTCGAGCGAGCGGGCGGGAGACCGCTCGGCGGCGACCCGGCGCGGCGCGGCCGGGCGGGCCGCGACGCGGGCGGGCTGACGGGCCTGGGTCGCGCGCACGGGCTTGGCCTGCCGCTCGACCACGGGTCTGGCGGCCACCTCGCGCCGCTCGGTCCTGCGGGTCTCGGCCTTGCGGGTCGCGAGCTTCGGCTTGGCCTGCGCCACGGGCTTGGGCGCAGCCTCCGGGGCCTTGGCGGCGGTCTCGGCCGCCTTGGGGGGAGCCTCCGCCGCCGCGGGCCTGGCGGGTTGCGGCTTGTCGCCCGCGGTTTTGGCGGCGGTCTCGGTCGCGGGCTTCGCGTCCGGCTTCGCCTCGGCGGTCGGGGCGGGCCTGGCCTCCGCGGGCTTGATCTCCCCGGGCTTGGGCGCGGCGGGCGCCGCCGCCTCGGGCCTTGCGGCCGGGGGCGCGCCGCCGGGGGCCGGCGGATCGACCCATTGCGCGCCGGCGGGCCCCGCGAGGAGGATGGCGAGCAGGCTGGCGGAGAGGACGGCGGACGCGCGGGCCGGCATGGCGGGTCTCCAGCGTGAGCTAACCCTTGTTAGCGCCGACGGGAGGCGAAGGTTCCACGCGCCCGCGCGACCTTCGTCTCAGCCGTCGTGGAAGTGGTCGTAGACGGCCTTGGCCGTGGCGGCATTGACCCCCGGCGCGCGCATCAGGTCCTCCAGGGCCGCCCGGCTGATCGCCTTGACGGTGCCGAAATGGTGCAGGAGCGCGCGCTTGCGGGTCGGTCCGATGCCGGGGATCTCGTCGAGGGGATTCCTGGTCATCTCCTTCTTGCGCTTGGCCCGGTGCGCCCCGATCGCAAAGCGGTGGGCCTCGTCGCGCAGCCTCTGGATGAAATAGAGCGCCGGGTCCCGGGGCGGCAGCTTGAAGGGCGGCCGGTCGGGGGCGAAGAAGGTCTCGCGGCCCGCGTCCCGGTCGCGCCCCTTGGCGATTCCGACGAGCGCCACGCCGGTGACCCCCACCTCGTCGAGGGCCCGGCGAGCGGCCTCCAGCTGCCCCTTGCCGCCGTCGACGAGGAGGAGGTCGGGCCAGGCCGGGAAGGCATCGGGGTCGGCGCTGTCCTCTCCCTGCCCCGCGGGGAGAGGGCTCGCGCCTCCCTTGCCGGGGGCGGAAGCGAGGGCGGCAGCCCCACGGTGAGGGGGCGTTCCAGGACGCGCCTCAGCCGGGGAGGCCCCCTCGCCCTCGCCCGTCGGGCTCGCGCCGCCGGCCGATCCGCCGGCGTCGCCCTCTCCCCGCCCGGCGGGGAGAGGAGTGTCCCGCGGGTGCTCCTTCACCAGCCGGGCGAAGCGGCGGCGGATCATCTCGCGCATCATGCCGGTGTCGTCGCCGGGGGTGAGCTCGTCCGCGCCCATGTTGAACAGGCGGTAATGCTGCTTCATGAAGCCGTTGGCGCCCGCCACGATCATGGCGCCCACCGCGTTGGTGCCCATGATGTGGGAGTTGTCGTAGACCTCGATCCGGCGCGGCGCGGTCTCCAGGCCCAGCGCCTGGCCCACCGAGGCGAGAAGCTTGCGCTGCGAGGCCGTGTCGGCGAGCCGACGGCCCAGGGCCTCGCGGGCGTTGCGCAGGGCGCCCTCGACCACCTGCCGCCGCTCGCCGCGCTTGGGCGCCGCCACCTCGACCCGGTGCTCGGCCCGGGTGGAGAGCGCCGCCGCGACGAGCTCGGCGTCCTCGATCTCGTGGGAGAGCAGGACCAGCCGCGGCGGCGGCTTGTCGGCGTAGAACTGGACCAGGAAGGCCGCCAGCACCTCCTCGACGGGCATCGAGCGGTCGGCCTTGGGGAAATAGGCCCGGTTGCCCCAGTTCTGCCAGTTGCGGAAGAAGAACACCTCGACGCAGAAGGCGCCCGCCTGCTCGTCGATGGCGAAGACGTCCGCCTCCTCGACGGTCTGGGTGTTGACCCCTTGCGTGGACTGGATGGCGGAGAGCGCGGCCAGGCGGTCGCGGTAGCGCGCCGCGCGCTCGAATTCCAGGGTCCCGGCGGCCTCCTGCATGTCGGCGGCGAGCCGCTCCTTCACGACGCTCGATTTTCCCGTGAGGAAGGCGCGGGCCTCGTCGGCCATGGCCTGGTACTCGGCCTCCGCGACCTCGCCCGTGCAGGGTCCGGCGCAGCGCTTGATCTGGAAGAGCAGGCAGGGCCGGGAGCGGTTGTCGAAATAGGAATCCGAGCAGGTGCGCAGCAGGAAGGCGCGCTGGAGCGCGGTGAGCGTGCGGTTGACCGCCCACACGCTCGCGAAGGGGCCGAAATAGTCGCCCTTCCGGTTGCGGGCGCCGCGATGCTTCGTGAGCTGGGGCGCGGGGTGGTCGCGGGTCACCAGGATGTAGGGCAGCGACTTGTCGTCCCGCAGCAGCACGTTGTAGCGGGGTTTCAGCTGCTTGATGAGGTTGGCCTCCAGCAGCAGCGCTTCCGTCTCGGTCGCCGTGGTGACGAACTCCATCGCCGCCGTGTCGGCGATCATGCGGGCGATGCGGTTGGAGTGGCCGTGGCCGCGGGCATAGGAGCCCACGCGGCTCTTCAGGTTGCGCGCCTTGCCGACATAGAGC
>DASPJU010000241.1:0-4083 GCA_035628475.1 Salinarimonas sp.
CGCGTTGCGCAGCGTGTCCTCCGCCGAGAGGTGGAAGCTCAAGTACGGCATGTCCGCCACGACCAGGGCCGCGGGACCCGTGCGGGTCACAGCCTCGAGATGATGGTTCATCATCGCGACGCTCACCGGGAGCGTGTTGTCGAAGCCGAGGCAGACATTGCCGACGCTGTCGCCCACCAGGACCACGTCGACGATTCCCTCCACGAGGCGCGCGTCCACGGCGTCGTAGGCGGTGGTCATGACGATGCGCCGCCCCTCCTCCCGCCAGGCCTGGAGCCGGGGAACGGTGACGCGGACTTGGTCGGGCCGATGATGGCTCACGGGGCGGCTCCTGCGCTCGGACAAGCGAGGCTTTAGCGCCTCGGACGCCCGGAGAGAAGCCGCCAGAGTAGAGGGGTTCTAAGTCCAGGCCAGTTTAGAAGCGCTATAAGTTGTTGTTTCTACTCACGTTTTTCCTTGACCACCCGGCACCGCCGATGTTTGGTCCGCCCGAGCCGCTAGGGCGGCGTCCCCGGGGCCCTTGAACCCCGTCGGAGCACGAGGACACCATGACGACCTATTCCCTCCCGCGCCGGGTCCTGCTCGGCGCCATCGCCGGCGGCGCGATGCTCGCCGCCGCCGCACCGGCCCTCGCCCAGGGCGTGGTCAACGTCTACACGAACCGCGAGCCGGGCCTCTATTCGGCGACCCTCGACGAGTTCACCAAGGCGACCGGCATCAAGGTCAACGCCATCTTCTCCGAGCAGGGTCTCGCCGAGCGCATCCGGGCCGAGGGCGCCAATTCACCGGCCGACGTGCTGATCACCGTCGACATCGGCCGCCTGCAGGAGGCCGTGGACCTCGGCATCGCCCAGCCCGTGCAGTCGAAGGTGCTGCAGGAGGCGATCCCCGCGCAGTTCCGTGATCCCGGCGGCCTGTGGCACGCGCTGTCGCTGCGCGCCCGCGCGGTCTACGCCTCCAAGGAGCGCGTGAGCGACAAGGCGATCACCTACGAGGGGCTCGCCGACCCCAAGTGGAAGGGCAAGATCTGCACCCGCTCCTTCCAGCACCAGTACAACATCGCCCTGGTCGCGGCCTTCCTCGTCAAGCACGGCGAGGCTAGGACCGAGGAATGGCTGCGCGGCGTCAAGGCCAACCTCGCCAAGCGGCCGTCCGGCGGCGACCGCGACGTCGCCAAGGACATCCTGGCCGGCGTGTGCGACATCGGCCTAGGCAACCAGTACTATGTGGGCCTCATGCGCGAGGGCAAGAATCCCGAGCAGCAGAAGTGGGGCGAGGCCATCAACGTGATCCTGCCCACCTTCGAGAACGGCGGCACCCACATCAACGTCTCGGGCGCGGTGCTCGCCAAGAACGCGCCGAACCGCGAGAACGCCGTGAGGCTCCTCGAATACATGCTCTCGCCCGAGGCGCAGCGCGTCTTCGCCGACATGAACTACGAGTACCCGGTCCGCCCCGGCATCGCGGTCAACAAGCTCGTGGCCTCCTTCGGCGACCTGAAGCCGGATGCCATGGGCGTCGCGGATCTCGCCAAGCAGCGCGCCAAGGCGGCCGAGCTCGTCGACAAGGTCGGCTTCGACCGGTGACCGTCACCTCTCCCCGCGGGAGGGGAGAGGGCCGCGCCTGCGGAACGGCAGGCGCGGCAAGCGAGCAAAGCGGGCAAGGGTGAGGGGGTCTGGACGGTCGAGCGATCGTGTCCAGGCCCCCTCACCCTCGCTGCGCTCGCCTCAGCCCCCGACGAGGGGGGCTTCGGCCCTCTCCCCGCCCGGCGGGGAGAGGCGACAAGCAACCGAGCAGGACCATGACCGCCCTCGCTTTCCCCCGCCGTCTGCGCTGGCGCGCCGCCCTGCCCGGCGGCGCGCCCGCTTGGTCCGTGGCGGTGGCGCTCGCCGTGGCGGGCCTGGTGCTCGCGCCGCTCGTGTCGCTCGTCGTCACGGCGCTCTCGGCGGATCTGGGCGGCTGGGCGCGGCTGGCCTCCGACGTGCTGCCCGTCGCGCTCCTGGAGACCGCGAGCCTGCTCGCCGGCGTCGCTCTGGTGACCGGCGTCGTGGGCGTCGGCACCGCGTGGCTCGTCACGGCACACACCTTTCCCGGACGCTCGGCCCTGGCCTGGCTCCTGCCCCTGCCGCTCGCCGTGCCGGCCTACATCACGGCCTATGTCTACGTGGAGGTCCTGGACGCGGCCGGCCCGGTCCAGACGGCCCTGCGCGGGCTCCTCGGCGTGCGCTCGCGCGCCGATTACTGGTTTCCCGAGATCCGATCGCTGCCCGGCTGCATCCTGGTGATGTCGTCGGTGCTCTACCCTTACGTCTATCTGAGCGCCCGGGCGATGTTCCTCACGCAGTCGGCCTGCATGATGGAGGTGGCCCGCACGCTGGGCGCCGGGCGCCTGGAGCTGTTTCGCACGGTCGCCCTGCCCCTGGCGCGCCCGGCCCTGGCGGTCGGCCTGTCGCTGGCGCTTCTCGAGGCCCTCAACGACATCGGCGCGAGCGAGTATCTGGGGGTCCGCACCCTCACGGTCTCGATCTACACGACCTGGCTCAATCGCGGCTCGCTCGGCGGGGCGGCGCAGATCGCGTGCGTGATGCTCATCGTGGTCGTCGGCCTCATCTGGCTCGAGCGCCGCGGCCGCGCGGACCGGCGCTACGGCCTCTCGACCCGTCGCCCCCGGGTGGCGCAGCCCACCCGGCTGACGGGGCTCGAGGCGGCGTTCGCCTGCGCGGCCTGCGCGGTGCCGGTGGGGCTCGGCTTCGTCCTGCCCATCGGCTTCCTGGTCGACGAGATCCTCTCGCGCGGGCTCCTCGGCCAGCTGGACGCCACGTTCCTGGGGCGGCTCGGCACCACGCTGGCGCTCGCCTGCGCCGCGACGGCGGCGGCGCTCTCGCTCGGCGTCGTGGTCGTGACGGCGGCCCGCTTCGCCCGCCACCGCCTCACGGAAGCCGCCCGCGCCGTCGCCGGCATCGGCTACGCGGTGCCGGGCACCGTGCTGGCCCTCGGCCTGCTCGGGCCCCTGGTCCTGGTCGACGAGGCCCTCAACGCCGCGTGGCGGGCGCTGACGGGCGAGCGGCTGGGCCTCGTGCTGATGGGATCCTCGGCCGGCCTCGTCCTGGCCTACGTGATCCGCTTCCTGCCCATCGCGACGGGGTCGCTGGGCGCGGGCCTGGAGCGGGTGTCGAGCGGCATCGAGGACGCGGCGCGCACGCTGGGCGCCCGCCCGCGCGAGCTCGTGACGCGCGTCCAGCTGCCGCTCCTGCGCCCGGCGCTCGCCAGCGCGGGCCTGCTGGTCTTCGTTGACACCCTCAAGGAGCTGCCCGCCACGCTGCTCCTGCGCCCGCTCAACGTCGAGACGCTCGCGACCCTCGTCTACGGCCACGCGGCGCGGGGCGCCTTCGAGGACGGCTCGCTCGCCGCGCTCGTCATCGTCCTGGTAGGGCTCTGGCCCGTGATCCGCCTGACCCGGGGCGCCGAGACACGGATGCGGACGCCCTCCGCGCCTTGAGGCGAAACAGAGCCGGCGGCATCGCGACACCGGGGCGCAAAGGAGCGGGAGCAAGCCTCCGGGCGCACACCGGAGTACCGCGATGCTCGGACCAGCCGCCCTGAGAGCCCTTCTCGCCGCCCTCCTCGTCCTCGCGGCGCCCGACGCACGCGCGCAAGCGCGCCCCCCCGCGGGCTATCTCGCGGATCCGGCGCAGTTCGCCCGGGCCATGGAGACCCTCAAGAGCGCGATCGGCGCCGATCCGCCGGTCATGAGCCTGCGCGTCGAGCCCAAGCGCATCACCGTCCAGGTTCGGGGCCCGAGGCACGCCGCCGCCATGGACGAATGGACCGTGTCCCGCGTGGACCTCTACGTCCTCGGTCGCGACGTGGTGCGGGGGCCGCGGGGCATGAGCGCCCCGACCCATGTTCGCGACGCGAGCGGCGGCTATTTCCGCTTGAGCGAGGTCGATCCTGCCGCCCTGCCGAAGCTCCTCGAGGGCACCCACGCGCGCGCGGACCTCGAGGACCCCGCGGCCGTCACGCAGGCGGTGATCGAGCGCGGCTGGCGCCTGTTTCCCGAGCCGGCCTGGGCGGACCTGCGCT
>DASPJU010000242.1:0-7254 GCA_035628475.1 Salinarimonas sp.
ACGGGGCCGATTACGCCGCCGTCCTCGACGATCTGTCGGCCTATGACGGCTCGGTGACCTGGACCCTTCGCCGCCGCCTCGCCCAGAAGGCCTATGCCCGCACGGCCGCCTACGACGCGGCGATCTCCAACTGGTTCGCGGCCGAGCTCGGCGAGGCGACGCCGCCCTTCCGGGCGCTCGGCGGCGCCATCGCCGAGGTGATGCGCTACGGCGAGAACCCGCACCAGAGCGCCGCCTTCTACCGCACGCCGGAGAACCGCCCCGGCGTCGCGACCGCCCGTCAGGTGCAGGGCAAGCAGCTCTCCTACAACAACATCAACGACACCGACGCGGCCTTCGAATGCGTCGCCGAGTTCGATCCCGCCCGCGCCGCCGCCGTGGTGATCGTCAAGCACGCCAACCCTTGCGGCGTCGCGGAAGGGGCGAGCCTCCTCGACGCCTACGAGCGGGCGCTCGCCTGCGACCCGGTCTCCGCCTTCGGCGGCATCGTGGCCCTCAACCGGACGCTGGACGGGGACGCGGCGCGGCGCATCGTCGAGATCTTCACGGAGGTGATCATTGCCCCCGACGCCACCGAGGAGGCGATCGCGCTGGTGGGCGCCAAGCGGAACCTGCGGCTGCTGCTGGCCGGCGGCCTGCCCGATCCGCGCGCCCGGGGCCTGACGCTGCGCACCGTGGCGGGCGGGTTCCTGGCGCAGGAGCGCGACAGCGCCGTGGTGGACGACATGGAACTCCGGGTGGTGACGAGGCGCGCGCCCTCCGAGCGGGAGCTCGCCGATCTGCGCTTCGCCTTCCGGGTCGCCAAGCACGTGAAGTCGAACGCCATCGTCTATGCCCGCGACGGCGCCACGGTGGGGATCGGGGCGGGCCAGATGTCCCGGGTCGATTCCTCGCGCATCGCCGCCTGGAAGGCAGCCGAGGCCGCCAAGGCGGCGGGCCTCGGCGACAGCCTGGCCAAGGGTTCGGTCGTGGCCTCCGACGCCTTCTTCCCCTTCGCGGACGGCCTGCTCGCCGCGGCCGAGGCCGGCGCCACCGCCGTGATCCAGCCCGGCGGCTCCATGCGCGACGAGGAGGTGATCCGCGCCGCGGACGAAGCGGGCCTCGCCATGGTGTTCACGGGGCACCGGCACTTCCGGCATTGATGGTCCTCCCCTCTCCCAGGGGGAGAGGGGTCGGGGGCGAGGGGGTACGACGTCGAACCAGCGGTCTCCCGCCCCGTCCTTTCCCCCCATGCCGAGGAGCCCGCGCCAGGAAGCTCGACGGGTGAGGGAGGACGCCCTCCAGGGCTGTCCTACCCCCTGGAGGATGCCTCGAGACGCGCCCTGCGGGCGCTCCTCAGCATGAGGGTGAGGATGGGATGGGCGGCGGGGGAGATCCCTGGCTTCAGGGGGTGCCCCTCACCCCACGGGAGAGGGGAGGGCCCTCACCATTCCGGGGGCGCGAGCGCCGCCGCGTCGAGGTCGATGAAATGGCCCGCGCGGTCGCGCTTGGAGGCGAGATAGCGCACGTTCTCGTCCGTGCGCCGGCCGATGACGCGCTCGTCCGACACGACCGCGAGGCCCGCCCGCATGAGCGCCGCGATCTTCTCGGGGTTGTTGGTGAGCAGCCGCACCGCGCTGACGCCGAGCCCGCGCAGCATCTGCGCCGCGAAATCGAAGCGGCGCCCGTCGAGGCCGAAGCCCAGCACCTCGTCGGCCTCGTAGGTGTCGAAGCCCCGGGCCTGCAGCTCGTAGGCGCGGATCTTGTTGGCGAGCCCGTTCCCGCGCCCCTCCTGATCGAGATAGAGCAGGATTCCGCCCTCGCTCCCGGCCATCCAGCGCACGGTGTCGCGCAGCTGGTCGCCGCAATCGCATTTGAGGCTGCCGAACAGGTCGCCCGTGAGGCAGGCCGAGTGCAGGCGCACGGGCACCGGGCGGGAGAGGTCCGGCCGTCCGACCACGATCGCGACCTGGTCGCGCAGGCCCTCGCCGCCGCGGAAGACCACGAACTCGGTGTCGCGCGCGCCCTCGAGCGGCACGGGGGCGCGGCTGACGATGGACAGGGCACGCGCCTGGTGGGCGCGGTGGCCGCGCACCGCCTCGCCCGACACCGTCAGGCACTCCGCGGGAGGCTCGCCGGCGAGCGGCGCCACCACGGACGCCGGGAGCAGGAGGGCGAGGCGCAGGAGCTCCAGGGCCTCCTCGTCGACCGCGGCCGCCGGGCGCACGGGCGCGTCGACGCGGCCCTCGATCCGCAGGGCCAGCGCCTCGATTCGGGCGGGGTCGACCGTCGGCAGGGCAAGCACGCCCGGTCCGGAGCGCTCCAGCCCCAGCCGACGCAGCCGGGCGGCGGGCAGGACGAGGCGGGCGCGCCCGCCGGCCCACGTCCCGAGGCGCGCCGCGAGGCCGGGCTCGACCGCCTCGACGCCCACCATCGCGACCGGCTCCGGGCCGGTGATCACGACCGGGCGGCCCGCGCGCAGCTCGGCGACGGCCCGCTCGACGGCGACGGAAGGAGACATGAGCGTGGACACCATGGATGCGACGACCTTCGGATGACGCGTCTCGTCCGGGGAACCGGCCCCGCGAAACCTATGTAAGCGCTGCGACGCCTTCCGCCTATGGTCCGGGAGGATACCACCATGCCGGTTGGTGGAAAACGCATCTTGGTATACGCAGGGAACCGAACCACGGATGCGGCGTTGGCGTCTCTTTTCGACAGCTTCCCTTGCGGCACGGCGGAGCGGCCCTTCGTGATCGCGCAGCTCGGCCAGTCCCTGGACGGGCGCATCGCCACGCCCACGGGCGATTCCAAGTACATCAACCGCGACGCGGCGCTGGATCACCTCCACGCGATCCGCGCCCATGTGGACGCGGTGCTGGTGGGCATCGGCACCGTGCTGGCGGACGATCCGCTCCTCACGGTGCGACGGGTGCCCGGCCGCAGCCCGGCCCGGATCGTGCTCGACCCTTCCGGCCGCCTGCCGCCCCAGGCGCAGGTCCTGCGCGAGGACGGGGCGGCGCGGCTCGTCGTGACGCGGCCCGGCGTGGGCGTGCCCCCCGGGGCGGAGGCGGTCGCCATCGCGCCCGGCGCGGACGGCACGATCGCCCCCGCCGCGATCCTGAGCGCGCTCGGCGCCCGGGGCTTTCGCCGCATCCTCGTCGAGGGCGGGGCGCGCACGGTCTCCGGTTTCATGGACGCGGGCCTCGTCGACCGGCTTCACGTGCTCGTGGCGCCGCTCATCCTGGGCTCGGGTCCCGCGGGCCTGTCCCTGCGGCCCATCGGCCCGCTCTCGGAGGCCTTGCGGCCGGCGACCCGGACCTATCTTCTGCCCGACGGGGACGTGCTGTTCGACTGCGACCTGAGGGCGGGGCCGGCGGCCGCGGCGGCGGAGTAGGGCGGCCTGGGTGACCGGACTGGGGAGGATGTCATGACGACGGGTGCGCCCCAGGCCTATTCCGGCGCCCAGAAGGCGCTGCACTGGACGGTCGCGGCCCTGGTGATCGCCATGGTGGCGATCGGGCTCGCCATGACGACGCTGTCCGGCGGTCCCGTGAAGAACACGCTCTACGAGATCCACAAGTCGATCGGCCTCGTGGTGCTGGCCCTGATGGTCCCGCGCCTGGCGCTGCGGCTCGCGCGCGGAGCGCCGCCCCTCGTGGCGGGCCTGCCGGCCTGGCAGCGGATCGCGGCGCGGGCGTCCCACGTGGCGCTCTACGGGCTCCTCGTCGCGGTGCCCCTGCTCGGCTGGGCCGGCGTCTCTGCCTGCTGCCCGCCCGTCAACCTGTTCTGGACCGTGCCCCTGACCCTTCCCGTGGGCGGCGGCTTCGAGACCGCCAAGCCGATCCTGGCGGTCCACGACGTGCTCGCGCTCTCGCTGGCGGCGGTCGTCGCGATCCATGTCGCGGCGGCGCTGCATCACCATCTCGCGCGCCGCGACGAGACGCTCCGGCGCATGCTGCCGGGGTCAGGCCGAGGGCAGGGCGAGCAGGTCGAGATGCCCCACGGTGCAGGACGCGCCTGACCGCCGCGCCGCGAGCCAGTCCGCGACCGCCGCCTCCGCCAGGAGGCCGGTCTCGCGCACGGCCTCCGCCGTGCCCTCGGCGAGCGCCGCCACGAGCGCGCCGTCGGCGGAGCCGAGCCGCCAGGGGCTCGGCGCGGTCGCGATCCGGTAGCCCCGCGCCGCGAAGGCCCGCGCCAGGGCCGCCGTCGCCCCCGGCCCGGCCGCGGGCCCAAAACCCTTGTCGCGGCCCTGATGGGCGTGGAAGGCCGCCCGCATGGCGGCGTCGGCGGGGTGGGGCGGCGCCCATGCCTCGTTGCCGTCATAGGTGAGCGCGGTGTGGAACGCGGCGCCCCGGGCCGCGACGGCCGCCGCGACGGCGTCGATCCAGGCCGGCGAGGCGAGGTCGAACAGGGCCGCGGCCGTGACGAGGTCCGGCGCCTCGCCCAGGGCCGCCGCGACGCCGCCCGCGAGGTCGGCGCGCACGAAGGCGACGTCGAGCCGCCGCCCGTCCTTTTCCAGACGCAGGCCGTCGCCCTGCTCCCGCGCTCCGTCCGCCCAGGCCGCGAGGCGGGCGCGGGCGGCGGCGAGCAGGGCCGGGTCGTGGTCGACGAGGCGCCAGGCCTGGACCGGACCCAGACGGGGCGCCAGGGCGCGCAGGTTCGAGCCCGCGCCGCAGCCGAGATCGACGATTCGAAGGCGCTCTCGGCCCGCCAGGGCCGCCGCGAGCGCGTCCAGGAGGCCGGCGTCCCGGGAGCGATGGTCGGCGGGCTCGCGCAGGGCGAGCCACTCGGCGGAGAAGCTCACGCGGGCCTCCTCATACTGGCACGGCCTCGGGGCCCCGCGCGACCGATCGCGCGCGTCCTCTCCCCCCTTGTGGGGGAGATGCCCCGCAGGGGCAGAGGGGGGTGCGCCGGTGCGCGGCAGCGGCGCCGCGACGGTCTGGTCAGGCGATCGTCCGGCAGGACCCGTGGCGCGGCGCTCGCGCGCCGCACCCCCCTCTCCATCTCTCCCCCACAAGCGGGGAGAGGGCAGACCGGCATCGGCCGTGCAGCCCCCTGGAGCAGCCCCGCGACGGGCCTGCACGTCCTCTTCCCCCGCGCGGGGCCATGTCGATCGTAGGCGCCGGGATCGTCCGGGTGCCTTGCGGGGCGGCGGGCGGGGGGTGCCTTCGTCCGCAGCGCCCCCCTCATCCCGCGATCTCCCGGATCACCCCCGCGATCTGCCGGGCGGTGCCGCTCCAGCGCGGCAGGCGCCCGCCGGCGGCCCAGGCGGCATCGGCGCAAGCCCCGCGGAAGGGCTCGTCCTCGATCATCCGCCGCAGGGCCGCGGCGAGCGCGCCGACATCGCCGGGGGGCACCTTGAGCCCGGCCTCGTCCGGCACCGTGTCGGCGGCGGCGCCTCCCGTCGAGGCGACGAGGGGCAGGCCGCGGGCCAGCGCCTCGGCGATCGCCATGCCGTAGCCCTCGTAGAGGGAGGGCGAGACCATCAGGTCGGCGAAGGCGTAGAGCGTCTCGAGGCCGGTCGGGTCGACGGTGCCCGGCAGCGCGATCCGGTCGGCGAGCCCCGCGTCGCGGATGGCGGCCGCGAGGCGGGCCGCCTCCTCGGGCGCCCGGTCGAGGGGCCCGGCGATGGTGAGGCGCCAGTCGAGGCCGGCGAGCTCCCGCAGGGCCTGGACCAGGATTCCGAACCCCTTGCGGGGCGTTACGGCGCCCACGGCCAGCAGCGTCGCGGGCCGCCCGGTGCCGCGGGCGCGGCGGGCGGGCTCGGTGCCCGGCTCGGCGATGGTGAGCCGGGTCGCGGGAACGCCGAACTCCTCCGCCAGGAGCCGCGCGGTCGCGGCGCTGGTGCAGATCGTCCAGCGGGCCAGCGCCAGGGCCGCGCGCTCGTTCTCGACCAGCGCCTCGGCGCGCTCCGGCGCGAGGCCCGCCTCGAGCCCCAGGGGATGGTGGACCAGGGCGACGACCGGCCGGGCCAGCCCCGCCACGAGGTCCGGCGGCAGGGCGCCATAGGCGAGGCCGTCCACGAGGAGGACGGCGCCGTCGGGCGTCGCGGCGAGGCGGCGGGCCGTCTCGGCGAGGTCGTCCGGGCTCGGATCGGGGAAGGAGGCGGGCAGCGGGAGGTGGCGGACCGCGACGCCCGAGTCGGGCAGGAGCGCCAGCACCCGGCGGGCATAGGCATAGCCCCCGGTCTGGGTCGCGAGATCGCCGGGGATCGCGAAGACCGCCTCAGCCACGGGGGAGGTCCGCCTCATACCAGGCGCGCGCCACGTGCGATTCGTGCAGGGTCACGCGGATGCGGGAGACCCCCTCCGAGCCGGGGCCGAGCGCGCCGGTCCGCGCGGCTTGGGCCATGGCGTCGAAGATGTGCCGGCACAGGAACTCGGTGGTGGTGTTCTGCCCCTCGAACTGGGGCAGGTCGTCGAGGTTCTTGTAGTTCAGCGGGCCCAGCGTGGCCTTGAGCGCGTCATGGGCGCGGCCGATATCGACCACCACCGCGTCCGCCGTGAGCTCCTCCCGGAAGAAGGCCACGTCGACCACGAAGGTGGCGCCGTGCAGCCCCTGGGCGGGGCCGAACAGGTCGCCCCTGAAGCTATGCGCGATCATGATGTGGTCGCGCACCTCGACGGCGTACATGGGCGTTCTCCTCGGTTGGGTCCGTCTTAGCCGTAGCGCACGACCGTGCCCAGCCCCGGCGCGCCCGGCGCCAGGAGCCGAGGCAGGATCGCGGGGAGGTCGGCGAAGGCCACCTCCTCCGTGATGAGCGCGTCGAGGCGGGGATCGGCGAGGAGCTCCAGCGCCTTGGCGAGGCGGCGGGCATGGCTCCAGCGCGGGCGCCGGCCGGGCGAGACCTGCCCCACCTGGGACGAGACGAGGCGCAGGCGCTCGGAATGGAAGGCAAGGCCGAGCGGCGCCGCCACCATCTGGTCGCCGTACCAGGACAGCTCGACGACGACTGCCTCCCGCCCGGCGCAGGCGAGCGCGCAGGCCAGGCCTCCGGCATTGGCGCTGGCATGGAACACCACGTCGGCGCCGCCCGGAGCGTCCAGGGGCTTCTGGAAAGCGCAGCCGAGACCGCGCGCCGCCCCCTCGCGGGAGAGATCCGGGTCGACGACCGTCACCTCGGCGCCCGGCAGGCCCGCGGCGAGCGTCGCCACGAGCAGCCCGATCACGCCCGCGCCCACCACCACGATCCGGTCGCCCGGCCCCGCGCCCGAATCCCACAGGGCGTTCAGCGCCGTCTCCATGTTGGCGGCGAGCGTGGCGCGGCGCGCC
>DASPJU010000243.1:0-2060 GCA_035628475.1 Salinarimonas sp.
CCGGTACCACAGCCGAATACGGCCCGCCACCTGGGCGGCCACCACCACATTGCCACTGGCCTCGTAGGCCAGCGACAGACGCTGGACAGCAGACGGTGCGCTGAACAGCAGCACCTCCCCCTGCCATACACCGGCCGGTGCGCTCGCCAGGTATACATCCGCGCCCACCGCGCGTGCACGCCATGGCACGGTCTCCGACGGCGGTCCCGGGGCGTAGGCGGTCAAGCCGTCTACGGTGACCGACCCCGGTAGGCGGCTGGCGCTGGCGCCACTCACGACATGGGTCGCGGTGTCAAACTCGGGCGCGGTCTCCCGAATACTGGGCGGATACACGACCGGGGAGCAGGCGGCCACCGCGCTGCTCCCCGGCTCCACGCATGGCGTGATGGGCACTATCCCCTCCCAGCGTGCCTGGCCATCAGAGCGACGTACTCACGGACGTAGGTCTTGAACTGCTCCTCCGCCTCGTCCCGCATCATGGTGAAGAAGGCGTTGCCAGCCTTCTTCCGCTCCGGGTCGATGGTGCTCGCTCGGGCCAGAAGGATCATGGCCAGGTCCCACACCAGGCACTCTGTGTGGGGCTCGGGCAGTTCGATCTCGTCCGCCGGCCCATCGACCACCGCCGGACGACGGGAGTAGTGGACCTTGAGCGAGGACACGCCGTTGAGGTCGGTGCCCACCTGAAAGAGCGAGTACCCCCGGAAGAACGCACGGGGCGGCGCTCCCGAATCCACGTCGTCGCTGCTGACCAGATCCACCTCGCGGCCGGCGGCCCATGCGGAGGAGCCCGGGTTCTCCACGGTGATGCGGCTGATCCTGGCGATGCCGTTGATCCCTGCCGACTCTCCCTCGAAGGTGTCGGTCAGGTTGCCGTTGCCGCCGACCAGATCCATGGTGAAGCAGGCTCCAGCCCAGTCCGCGTTGATGCTCGCGGCCTCCGCGAATAGCTGCATCTGCCGAGAGGAGATCCGGCGGTACAGCAGGGCGTGCGAGGTGGGGAAGTTGGACCCGTACTCGCTCGCCTCGGTCAGGGCGCGCTTGAGAACCTGCTCGGCATTCATGCCGGCACCACCTGGCTGGTGTGGACGTTACCGGCGTGGTCGTAGCCCTTCACCAGATTGCCCGTCGAGCACTGCAGGAAGTCGCGGTACAGGCCGTACCACTCGTCCAGTTCCGAGTCCATCACGGCCAGTTCGTTGGCACGCCCATCCTTCCGGGCCAGGTACCTGGCCACTTCGAGGATCAGGATGTCGTTGAACTGCTCCGGCCAGAGCGGGTCCAGCGTGCCGGCGGGGTCGCCGCTTACGTTGGTGAGGGCGCGGGGCTGGCCACTGTAGAAGAACGTGAGCACTTCGTTGGTCGGATCTCCAGCGTTGCCGCCGGGGAAAAACACCTGGCCCCACTCGTATACCGCCTTGCGGCCGCCAGCCTCAACGTCGCGCTGGTTGATCGGCACCACCACCACCTCGGCCAGGGCTGGGGTCTGGATGCGCACGATCATCTCGGCCTCGTCCGGACGCGCCCAGCCGCCCACGCCCGCATCGAAGGCCACGTCCGCCTTCTTCCCGTAAAAGTTGCGGTTGTGCTTCTTCCCTTCGGAGAAGGCCTTCCGCAGCGCGCGGTACACGACACGGACAAGCTCGGTGCCCTCGTTCGCGATGGCGCCCGGCCGGTTCTTGCTGGAGAGCCCGTAGGCCTGGTCGATGATGTCCTGTACCAGGGTCGGCATCAGCGGGTCACCTTGGTCATCCACGTCTGCGTGGTGTCCTGCGTACCGAGCGCGGTGATCGCCGCGTCCTCGGCGTCCTTCGCCTCATCCGGCAGTCCGGGCAGGTCCCGCAGCTTGCCCAGCGAGCGCGCCATGTTCAGCGCGAGCCCCACCACCAGCGCGTCATGCGCGGCGTCGGGCAGCGAGATGGCGCTGTCTGTGTTGGTGAGCGCCGCCGGCACCGGGACCACCAGCAGCTTGAGCCCGTCGTAGTCCTCCCAGCCGTGTAGTCCCGTGGTGTCGCCCTTGATCCAGCGGCCGGCCCGCCCGGTGTGCACCGGGTAGAGCGCCT
>DASPJU010000244.1:0-3832 GCA_035628475.1 Salinarimonas sp.
GCGTCACGCTGCCGATCCTGCCCTCGGGGCCGGTGATCGGCGTGCGCAAGACCTTCGCCGACACGATCCCCGAGGGCGGCACCGCCACCTTCGACGTGGTGGCGGCGCAGCCCGACGGCCGGCGCATCGCCCGCGCGGCCACCTGGTCCCTCTACCGGGTCGAGCGGCGCTACCAATGGTTCAACAACGACGGCCGCTGGGGCTACGAGCCGGTCAAGTCCTCGGCCCGCGTCGCCGAGGGCCGCGTCGAGATCGGCGTCGACGCCCCGGCCCGGGTCGGCGCCAACGTCACCTGGGGCACCTATCGCCTCGAGGTGCGGGGCGAGGGCATGGACGGGGCCGCGACCTCGGTCGGCTTCACGGTCGGCTGGTCCGGCGACCAGACCGCCGACGTGCCCGACCTGCTCGACATGACCCTCGACAAGGCGGCCTACGTGTCCGGCGACGCCCTGCAGGCCCGCCTGTCGCCGCGCTTCGCCGGCACCGCGACCCTGGCCGTGGTGAGCGACAAGGTCCACGAGGTGCGGGTCGTCGACGTGCCGGCCGCCGGCGGCACGGTCTCGATCCCCGTCAAGGCGGAATGGGGCTCGGGCGCCTATCTCGTGGCGCTGGCCCACCGCCCGCTCGATCAGGCGGCCCGGCGCCAGCCCGGCCGCTCGCTGGGAGTGGCCTGGTTCTCGGTCGACCGCGCGGCGCGCACGCTCGCCGTGACCCTGACGCCGCCCAAGGAGATGCGCCCGCGCGGGACGCTCGCGATTCCCGTGCGGCTCGCCGGCCTCAATCCCGGCGAGGAAGCGCGCGTCACGGTCGCGGCGGTGGATGTCGGCATCCTCAACCTCACCCGCTACCAGGCGCCCGACCCGGCCGCCTTCTTCCTCGGCCAGCGCCAGCTCGGCACCGAGGTCCGCGACCTCTACGGCTACCTCATCGACGGCATGCAGGGGACGCGCGGCGCGATCCGCGCGGGCGGTGACGGGGTCCCGGCGCTCGACGCCGCCGCTCCCGCCCAGGAGCCGCTGGCGCGCTATTCCGGCGTCGTGCGGGTCGGGCCGGACGGAACCGCGGAGGTCGCTTTCGAGATCCCCGCCTTCAACGGAACGGTGCGGGTCATGGGCGTCGCCTGGACCGGCGACCGGGTCGGCAGCGCCAGCGCGGATGTGATCGTGCGCGATCCCGTGGTGGTGGCCGGCACGCTGCCGCGCTTCCTCTCCGTCGGCGACCAGTCGCGCATCCATCTCCAGCTCGACAACGTCGACGGCGCGGCAGGCGACTACACCCTCGATCTCGACATCCGCGGGCCCGTGCTCGCGCCGGCGGCGGACTTGCGCCGCACCGTGCGCTTGGAGCGCGGGGCCAAGGGATCCGTCACGATCCCCCTCACGGCGGCTGGGCCGGGCACGGCGGTGCTCGCCGCGCGCCTCACCGGGCCGGGGCTCGACGTGTCGCAGACCTTCGCCCTGCGGGTCCAGCCCGGCACCTCGGCCCTCGTGCGCCGCACGGTGCGGACGCTCGAGCCCGGCGCCAGCGTGACGGTCTCGAACGACCTGCTCGCCGACATCCTGCCGGGCACCGGCGCGGTCTCGGTCGCGGTCTCGACCTTTTCCGGGATCGACGTGCCGGGCCTGCTCCAGTCCCTGGACCGCTACCCCTATGGCTGCACCGAGCAGACGGTGAGCCGCGCCCTGCCGCTGCTCTACGTCAACCGCCTCGCCCAGACCGAGGCCCTCGCCATCGACGGAGCGCTCGACGGGCGCATCCGGGGAGCCATCGAGCGGGTGCTCTCGCGGCAGGCCAGCACCGGCACCTTCGGCCTGTGGGGGATCGGCGGCAACGACGTCTGGCTCGACGCCTACGTGACCGACTTCCTGACCCGCGCCCGGGAGCTGGGCCACCCGGTGCCGCAGGGCGCCTTCGCGTCCGCCCTCGACCGCCTGCGCAACCACGTCGCCAACACCACCGAGATCGGCGACGCGAACGCTTCGGGGCTCGCCTACGCGGCCTATGTCCTGGCCCGCAACGGCCGTCCCGTCATGGGCGACCTGCGCTATCTCGCCGACACCAAGCTCGCCGAGTTCAAGACCCCGCTGGCGCGGGGCCAGATCGGCGCCGCCCTGGCGCTGCTAGGCGATCGCGGCCGCTCCGCCACGGTGCTGGCGGCCGCCGTGGACCAGCTGCGCACCAGCAAGGACGGGGGCCGCGCCCGCGACGACTACGGCACGCGCCTGCGCGACGGCGCCGGGCTCCTGGCGCTGGCGGGGGAGGCGGACCTGCCCCGCGACGCGGTGCGCACCGTGATCCAGGCGATCGCGGAGGAGCGCCCCACCGCGCGCACCACGAGCACCCAGGAGAACGCGTGGCTGGTGCTCGCGGCGCAGGCCGTCCAGCGCGAATCCACGACGCTCGCGCTCTCCGTGAACGGGGCGCCGCACCAGGGCGCCCTCTACCGCACCTGGCGCGGCGAGGCCCTCGACCGGGCCCCCGCGACGATCGCGAACACGGGCACGCTCGCGTCCCAGGTCGTGATCTCGACGAGCGGCAACCCCATCGGCCCGGAGCCCGCCTTCGCCAACGGCTACGCGGTCGAGCGCAGCTATTACCGCCTCGACGGAACGGCCGCCGACCCGGCGCAGGTCCGGCAGAACGACCGGCTCGTGACCGTGCTCAAGGTCACCGAGCCCGCGACCATGAGCGCCCGCGTGCTCCTCGTCGACCGGCTGCCGGCCGGCTTCGAGATCGACAACCCGAAGCTCGTCGATTCCGGCACCGTGGAGGCCCTGGGCTGGCTCAAGACGGACGTCCAGCCCGAGCACACGGAATACCGCGACGACCGCTTCGTCGCGGCCTACGAGCGCTCCCCCGGCCAGCCCGCCTTCTTCACGGTGGCCTATATCGTGCGTGCCGTCGCGCCCGGGCGCTACACCCATCCCCCGGCCCATGTCGAGGACATGTACCGTCCCGAGCGCTTCGGCCGCACCGCCTTCGGGACGGTCGAGGTCCAGGCGCGGCCGTGAGCGGGGAGGGGGCGCAGAGCCCCCCTCCCCCTCGCGGGGAGGGGCTGGGGGTGGGTTGCGGGACGCCAACCGCCGACGTTCCGGGATCGCACGCGATGGCTCTGCGCGCGCCACCCTCCCCCGAAGCGGGAGGACCGGGCCAACCGGCCCAGGGTGGGGAGATCGCCGCTGCCCGAGAGGCCTTCCCGAAGCCGCTTCAACCTGCGGCCGTGTCGCCCCACGCCGACGCTTCGCGTCGACCCTCCCGCTCCCGGGGAGGGTGGGGGCGCCGCGTCTCCGTCGCGCTCGCGCTCTTCGTCCTCCTCCTCGGCGGGGCGGGGCTCGCGCTGTGGCGCTACGTCGACGCCCTCGGGCCCATCGACCTCGCGGCGGCGGGCCGGCGCTCCACGATCGTGGTCGATCGCGACGGGCGGCTGCTGCGGCCCTATGCGGCCGAGGACGGGCGCTGGCGCCTGCCGGTCGGCGTCGCCGACGTGGACCCGCGCTATGTCGCGATGCTCGCGGCCTTCGAGGATCGGCGCTTCGAGCGCCACGCGGGCGTCGACCCCTTGGCGCTCCTGCGCGCCGCGGGGCAGATGATCCGCCACGGGCGGGTGGTGTCCGGGGGCTCGACCCTGACCATGCAGGTGGCGCGGCTCCTCGAGCCCCGCGACGAGCGCAGCTTCGACGACAAGCTGCGCCAGATGGTGCGCGCCGTGCAGCTCGAGCGGCGGCTGACCAAGCGCGAGATCCTCGACCTCTACCTGGCGCTCGCCCCCTTCGGCGGCAATCTGGAGGGCGCGCGCGCCGCGGCCTTCGCCTATTTCGGCCGGGAGCCCAAG
>DASPJU010000245.1:0-5264 GCA_035628475.1 Salinarimonas sp.
CAGGCAAGCTTCCAGCCGGTCGGCGCGCTGGATCAGGACCAGGCGCCCGCGATGGCGCAGCGCGTCGGCCGCGGCGGCGATCCAGCGCCTGAATCCGCCCGGTGGGAGCGCGTGGGCCCTGGCCCGCAGGGGTTCGGGCGAGGGCCGGGCGTCGCCCTCCTCCAGGAAGGGCGGGTTGGTGACCACGAGATCCAGGTCGCGCAGCCCCGCCGCGTCCCGCTCCGCGCGTGGCGAGAGGAGGTCGAGGGCCGCGACCTCGCCGCGCCCCCCGATCCCGTTGAGGGCGAGGTTGCGCCGGCACAGGTCCGCGAGGCCGGGATCGCGCTCCACCAGGAGCACCCGCGCGGAGGGCTCGCGCAGCGCCAGCGCCAGGCCGACCGCCCCGGTGCCGGCGCCGAGATCCGCGATCCGCTCGCCGGGGCGCGGGCTCGCGGCGGCGGCGAGCAGGATGGCGTCGGTGCCGGCGCGGTGGCCCCGCCGGGGCTGGACGAGGCGCAGGCGCCCGCCCAGCAGCGCGTCCTCGCCGACCTCCCCCTCATCCATCGCGCAGCTCGGCGGCGAGCCCCGCGTCGACGAGGAGACGGCGCGCCTGGCGCTCCTCGTCCGCCGGCACCAGGATGCGGCGCGGGATGGCGCCGATGGAGCCGTCGAGCGCGCTCATGTGACGGTCGGCCACGAGCACGGTGAGCCCCGCGCCCTCGAGCAGCGACTCCACGTAGCCGATGAGCACGAGGTCGTTCGTCCTGATCAATTCCACCATGCGGGTGGAGACTCCTGGCTTGCGTCAATCCCTCGCGTTGCTGTCTAAGGGGCCGACATGTCACGGTGCGGCCATCTTCGCACCGGTCGCGCCGGTCGACAAAGGGTGGGCAGAAGTGGGCGTCGTCGTTCCGTTCGAGGACAAGGGACCGAGGGCCAGCATCGAGGGCCTGGTGGCGCTCGTGGCCCCGGACATGCAGCGCGTGAACGCGATGATCCTGTCGCGCACCGGCTCCGAGGTCGCGATGATCCCGGAGGTGGCGAATCACCTGATCTCGTCGGGCGGCAAGCGCCTGCGGCCGATGCTGACCCTCGCCACGGCCCTGCTCGCGGGCTACGGGGGCGACGGGCACGTCAAGCTCGCGGCGGGCGTCGAGTTCATGCACACCGCGACGCTCCTCCACGACGACGTGGTCGACGAGTCCGACATGCGCCGCGGCCAGGTGGCGGCCCGGGTCAAGTGGGGCAACGAGGCGAGCGTGCTGGTGGGCGACTTCCTGCTCGGCCAGGCCTTCCGCATGATGGTGGAGGTGGGCAGCCTCAGGGCGCTGGAGATCCTCTCCTCGGCGGCGGCCGTGATCGCCGAGGGCGAGGTGATGCAGCTCGCCGCCGCCAAGAACACGGAGACCAACGAGGACGAGTACCTCGCGATCATCCGCGCCAAGACGGCGGAGCTCTTCGCCGCCGCCTGCGAGGTCGGTCCCGTGATCGCGGCCCGCCCGAAATCCGAGCAGGCCGCCTGCCGCTCCTACGGCATGAATCTGGGCATCGCCTTCCAGCTCATCGACGACGCGCTGGACTATGGTGGCAAGGCCAAGGCGCTCGGCAAGAACGTGGGCGACGATTTCCGCGAGGGCAAGATCACGCTCCCCGTGGTGCTCTCCTTCCGCCGCGGCTCGGACGAGGAGCGCGCGTTCTGGCGCCGCACGCTGGAGCGCGGCGAGATCGCCGAGGGCGATCTCGAGACCGCCGTCGCGATCATGCGCCAGCACCGGGCGCTGGAGGACACGATCGAGCGGGCCCGCCATTACGGCGCCATGGCCCGCGACGCGCTCGCCCTCTTCCCCGAGGGCGCGATGAAGCGCGCGCTCCTCGACACGGTGGAGTTCTGCATCGCCCGGGCCCATTGAGGGGCCCGTCACGCCGCCCGCCGCTCCCGCCACAGCAGCGCCAGCCCCGCCGCCACGATGATCGCGGCGCCGGCCAGCATGCTTGGGCGGGGCATGTCGCCGAAGACGAGGAAGCCCAGCACCACCGCCCAGACGATGAGGGTGTACTGGAACGGCACCACCACGGAGGCCGGGGCGACCTTCAGGGAGCGGTTGACGGCCATGTGGGCCGTCATGGCGACGACCCCGAGCAGCGCGAGAAGCGCCGTGTCGAGGGCCGAGGGCGCGACCCAGCCGAAGGGGGAGAGCACGGCGCCGAGCCCCAGCGCGCCCAGGGTCTGGCCCGCGACCAGGACCCCGTCCGGGGTGCCGCGCAGCACACGGGTCGTCACCATGAGGAGCGCGAAGCAAAGGCTGCCGGCGAGCGCCACCAGGGCCGGCCAGCCCAAAGCCGCGCCCGATGGGTCGAGGGCCACCACCACTCCCACGAAGCCCGCCCCGATGCACAGCCACCGCGCCCTGTCGATGCGCTCGCCCAGGATCAGGGCCGCCAGCGCTGCCACGTAGAGCGGGCCCGCGAGGTAGTAGGTCATCACGTCGGCGAGCGGCAGATAGGCCACGGCCCAGTAGAAGCAGGCGACCTCGAGGGTCGAGAAGACGACCCGCAGGCACTGCAGCCCCGGGCGGGGCGCGGCGCGGAAGGGCCGCAGGCCCTCGGCGCGCATGAGCACCGCCAGGACCGCGAGGGCCGCGAGGCTGCGCAGGAGCAGGACCTGCCCCACCGAGTAGGTGGCGACGAGCCACTTGCCCAGCACGTCGTTGACCGCGAACAGGAAGATGCCCCCGGTCATCAGGGCGATGCCGACGAGCGCGGCCGCGCGGGCCGCGGGGTCGGCGGGCCTCACGCGGCGGTGCCCGCGAGGATCGCCTCCACGGTCTCCTGGACCTCCAGGGCCTCGCGCAGGCTCGCGAGGTCGTGGGGGCGCCCCTGGGTCATGGCCGCGACCTTGGCGAGCTGCCGGCGCAGCACCAGGGGACGGGCCCGCTCGTTGGGGATCGCGTCGAGGGCCTCGCGCCAGGAGCCGTCCGAGTCGAGGCGCTCGGCGATGGACCAGTCGCGCAGGCGCACGGTCCCCTCCGTGCCCTCCAGGGTCCAGAGGTTGTGGTCGGCCGCCGCGACGCCGCCGACCCGGCCCTCGAGATGGACCGGCACGGCGCCCGCCAGGAGGTCGGCCACGACCCCCCGCTCGCTCGCGCCTGCCAGGGGAAACTCCGCCGCGCCGCGCCTGAGCTCGAACGCGCCCACCATGCGGCGGGTCAGGAAAAGGAAATGCGAGCCGACCTCGCGGGTGAAGCCGCCCTCGGCCGGCGCGTCGAGCCAGGCGCGGGCGTCCGCCTGCCAGGGGCGCGGCCAATCCGCGAAGGCGAGCTCGACGGTGACCCGCCGCGGCTGCCCGACGAGGCCGTCCGCCATCCAGTCCCGGATCTGGTCGACCGCGAAGGAGGACGTGAAGGGGAAATTGACGGCGGCGCGGGCGCCCGCGGCCTCCGCCCCGGCGACCAGCGCCCGAGCCTGCGCCCCGTCCACCGCCAGGGGCTTCTCGCAGAACACGGCGCGCCCGGCGGCTATCGCGGCGCGGGCATGCTCCACGTGGCTCGCGGGCGGGGAGGCGACGTAGACGCAGTCGCAGGCCTCGATCAGGGCCTCGCGGGAGGGGACGACGGGCACCGCCGGCAGGTCCCGGCGCAGGCGCTCGATCGCTGCGGGCGAGGGATCGAACACGCCGGCGAGCGCCACCTCGCCCGGGTCATGGGCGAGGATCGCCCGCGTCAGGCGCTCCCCCATGATGCCGTAGGCGATCACGCCGATGCGGACGGGGGGCATGGGGCTTCCTCGCGGGCCGGTGACGGGAGGCGCTTCCTGTCACGGGCGGGGCGAGGGGGCAAGGGGCTCCTCTCTCCGCCGAGCGGGAGGAGAGGAAGGGCGCGTCCCGTCGTCAGAACCCAGCCGAGACCCGCACGCCGGCGCGCAGCTCCGAGGTGGTGGAGAGGTCGGAGTAGCGGTCGAGGCGCTTGTCGATCATCTGGTCGAGGCGGGTATAGACCTCGGCCACCGTGAGCTGGCGGGCGCGCTTGCCGGACTTGGCGAAGAAGAGGTTGCGGTTGGCGCGCGCGGCGGCCGGGAAGGCCTTGGGGGCGCGGGCCTTGGGCTTCTCGTCGAGGATCTGGAGGAACTTGCCCGCGGAGTGCGCGCCGAAGAAGTGGGCGAGATAATACTCGGAGCGCGTCATCTCGCGGCCGATGCGCGCCTCGATGAGCTGCTTGTCGCGCTTCTTCATCTCGGCGGCCATGACGGCGGCGATGTAGGGATCGTGGCGCAGGGCCATGATGCGCTCGCGCGCGGCCTCGTCGGCCACGTGGAGCCCGTTCTCGCCGTCCTGGACGGCGGCGGCCTCGAGGGCGAGCCCGTGGCGCGGGCCGAAGGTGCGCACCACCTCGAGCCAGGTCTTGTTGATGAACTGGTAGATGCCCTCGGCCGAGGAGGTGCCGGCCTTGCTCTCCAGGCGCAGGCTCGACTCCTTGTCGGCCAGCGCCATCATGTAGACCGGGTCGACCCCGACATTGTGGGAGGCCCGCGTGATGGCCTCGACGATCCAGCGCTTCACCCGCATGGAGCCGAAGCGCAGCACCTCGTTGGGATCCGTGTCGCCCTGCGCGCGCAGCGCCTCGGTGCGGCGGAAGCTGTCGAAGTCGGCCTCGATGGCGTCGTAGTGCTCGGGAACGGAGGTCCGGATCGGGGCGTTCAGGGCATCGGGGGCCACGAAGCCCTCGCTCCAGACGGCGGAAGGCAGCGTCGGCCCCTGAGCGATCTTGGCCGGCGCCGGCTCGCCGCCCACCTGGGGATCGGGCGCCGCATGGGCGGCGGGCGCGAACGCCGTGTTCGCCGACGTGGCGAGCAGGGCCATCCCGACGGCCGCGGAGGCCGTGATCCGCGCCATCGACGCTCCGGTGCGCCCGCGTGCCGCGCGGAGTTCACCGGGCTTCAGCCAACGGACCGTGTCGAGATCCTCGACGGCGGTGGCGAGCGGCTGCGCGTCGCAGGATGCGGCGTGGCGGTGATCCATAGTGCCCCCTTGTGCATCGTGCCGCGTTCGCGGCTGGGCTTGCCTTGGGTCGTCAGTCACGCCGTCGTGAGCGGAGGATGGGGCGAGAATGCGACAGCTTTGCCGTAAATGAGGCTATAGGCGGCCGCTCCCCCTGCCAGACGTGGCTTTTTCGATGCTCGACGGCCGAAATCGCCCTTCACGCGCAAGTCGACGAAAATCATTCTGATGATGATCTGCTTGCCGCCGGTCAATGCTCGCGCGGAACGACGCTGACATCCCGAATTGGAGC
>DASPJU010000246.1:0-5565 GCA_035628475.1 Salinarimonas sp.
AAGCAGCTCCTGGAGGAGTGCTCGACCATGAATGGCGGGGCATTCTACGATGCCGCGAACGCGGCCCAGCTGCAGGACGCGATGAGGAACATCGGTGGCCAGATCTCGAAGCTGCGCATCACGAGCTAGGTGTTCGACTCCGCGGCATGGCGGCACCATTGGCTGCCATGCTGCACCGCGGGCCCTGTCGTTCGGGTCGTTCACGGCAGCTCCCGCACGGCAGGACCACCCGGCGGCGGAGCGTTGAGCGACGGCGTCGTTTCCGTCGGCGCGGTCCGCGCCCATGGCAGGTTCGAGCGCGGGACCCGCCGTGAGTCAGCCGTCCGACGAACCCCTCTATCCCTTCAGCGCGTCCGGCACCGCGATGCCGGCTTCGGTAAAGTAGCGCACGGCGCCGGGATGGAAGGGCATGAAGGTGTTAGCCGACAGGTTGCGGGCGTCCATCGCGGCCGCGGTCGGGAACGCCGCGACCACCGCGTCCCGGTGCTCGATCAGGGCCTTGGCGAGCGCCCGCACGATGTCGGCCGGCACGCCCTCGTGGGCGACCACGAAGTTCCAGACCGCGAGCGAGCGGAGGGGTTCCTTCTGGCCGCGATAGGTGCCGGCCGGGATCGTGTAGGGCGCGAAATAGGCGAAGCTGCGCCGAAAGGCCTCGGCCTCCTCGGGGGTGAAGCCGATCACCCGCGTCTCGGCTCCTTCCGCCAGGCTCTTGAAGGGCGGGCTCGGCAGGCCGGAGCCGTACCAGAAAGCGTCGATTTCGCCGGCCCCGACCCGCCGGGCGAGGGCGTCCGGATCGCCGTTGACGATCTCGGCCCGAATGCCGAGCGCTTCCGTGATCCCCTTGAAGAACACCTCGCCCGGGCCGCCCGCCGGCCCGACGCCCACGCGCTTGCCCTCGAGATCACGCAAGGTCGCGACGTTGCTGCGAGCGAGCGCGATGGTGTGGAAGGGAGTCTCGTACATCGGCACCACGGCCCGCATGCCGCGCAAGGCTTGCCCCGCGAAGGGGCCGCGGCCGTTCCAGGCGTCGAAGCCCGGCCCGAGATTGAGCGTGGCGAAGGCGACCTCGCCCCGACTCACCAGGGCGGCGTTCTCGTTGGAGCCCTTGGTCTGACGGATATCGAGGCGCAGGCCCGCCTGGGCGGCGGCCACCGGCGCCGCCGCGTTGCCGAAGGCGAGGAACGCGCTGCCCGGTCCCGCCGTCGCGAACGCGAGGGGCGCCGCAGTCTGGGCCCGCGAGGGCCATGCTCCCGCGAGCCCCGAGGCGCCGAGAACGGCGAGCATGTGACGGCGGGTCGGACGGATGGCGGGCATGGCGTTCCCCTCGATGGACGAGGGAAGGCTAGCGGTCAGGGCACGCGCGAGAAAGCCCTTTCGGATGCGCGCAAGCCATTGATCTATAAACGCGAACGACGATCGCGGCGCATCGCTGCATAACTTGAGCGACTGATCCGCTTATTGCCCGCGCCGGCTCGCCAGGGCGAAGCGCACGGCCTCCTCGGCGGCGCGGAACAGGGCCTTGGCCTTGTTGACGCATTCCTGCCGCTCGGAGGCCGGATCGGAATCGTGCACGATGCCGGCACCCGCCTGGACCGACATGCGCCCGTCCTTCACGATCGCGGTGCGCAGGACGATGCAGGTGTCCATCTCGCCGTTCGCGCCGAAATAGCCGATGCAGCCGCCATAGGGCCCGCGCTTCTCGTGCTCGAGCTCGTCGATGATCTGCATGGCCCGAACCTTCGGCGCGCCCGACACGGTGCCGGCCGGGAACCCGGCGCACAGCGCGGAGAGCGCGTCGTGGCGGTCCGCGTCCAGGCGGCCCTCCACGTTCGAGACGATGTGCATGACCTGGGAATAGAACTCCAGGAAGAAGCTGTCCGTCACCTCGACGGAGCCGAGCTCGCTCACGCGCCCCACGTCGTTGCGGCCGAGATCCAGCAGCATGAGGTGCTCCGCGCGCTCCTTCGGGTCGGCCAGGAGCTCGTCGGCGAGGCGGCGGTCGTCGGCCGGCGTGGCGCCCCGCGGACGCGTCCCGGCGATGGGCCTGATCGTCACCCGCCCCTCCCGCACCCGCACCAGGATCTCGGGGCTCGAGCAGACGATCTGGAAGTCCTCGAAGTCGAGGTAGCAGAGGAAGGGCGCCGGGTTCACCCGCCGCAGCGCCCGGTAGAGCGAGATCGCGGGCAGCGAGAAGGGCGCCTCGAAGCGCTGGGAGAGCACGACCTGGAAGATGTCGCCTGCCGCGATGTAGTCCTTGGCGGCCGCCACCATCGCGAGATACTCCGCCTCGCTCGTGTTCGACGCCACGGTCGGCGTCGCGATGGCTTCGGGCTGGCGGCGCTCGTCCAAGGGGAGGGGACGTTCCAGCGCCTCCGCCACCGACTCGATCCTGGCGAGCGCCGTCTCGTAGGCGGCGCGCGCGCCAACGCCCGAAGCCGGGCGCACGGGGGCGATGAGGGAGAGCTCGTCGCGCACGGCGTCGAAGACCGCGACGACGGTGGGGCGTACCAGGACGGCATCGGGCACGCCGAGCGCGTCCGGGTTGGGCGGCCCGAGGCGCTCCATCAGCCGCACCATGTCGTAGCCCAGATAGCCGAACAGCCCGGCGGCCATAGGCGGCATGTCGGGACCGAGCGGGATCGCGCTCTCGGCGATCAAGGCCCGCAGGCTCTCCAGCGGCGGGCGCTCCTCGGCGACATAGGCGCGCTCGCCCGAGAGCGCCGCCCGGTCGATCTCGGCGCGCCCGTCGCGGCAGCGCCAGACCAGGTCGGGCGAGACCCCGATGAAGGAGTAGCGCCCGCGCACCGCGCCGCCCTCAACCGATTCCAGCAGGAAGGCGGGCCCGGCGCGCCCCGCCCGCAGCTTCAGGAAGGCCGCCACCGGCGTCTCGAGATCCGCCACGAGGCGTGCGCGCAGCACGCTCCCGACGCCGGCCTCGTAGGACCGGCGGAAGGTGTCGAAGTCCGGCTCCACCACCGGCTCAGCTCTCGCCGCCGACGGCGCGCCGCAGGACGTCCTGGTTCACCGTGACCCCGACCTCGCTCTGGACGCGCGCCACGAGCTGAGCCAGCACGTCGTCGGCCAGCACCGTGCGCAGCTGGTTCTCGACGGTCTCGCTTTGCTGCGAGGTGCTGGAATAGGGCGGCACGGTCGCGCTCGTCGGCCGGAACACCACGCGCCGTCCGTCGTCCAGCGCCGCCTGGGCCGCCTTGCCGACCGGGGTGGCGAAGAACTGGCCGACGATCGCCGCCGTGAGCTCGCTCTCGGGCGAGCCGCGCGACAGCTCCGGCGCCGAGCGCAGCTCGGCACCCGCCTCCCCGGCCAGCGCGGCGAAGGCCTCGCCCTTGCCCAGCCGCTCCACCAAGGCGCTGGCGCGCTCGCGAAGGCGTTGCGCGACCTGGTCGGCGCGCCATCCTGCCTCGACCCCCGCCTTGACCTCGTCGAAGGGCCGGTCGCGGGCGGGCTCGATACCCGTGACGTCGAACCAGACGTAGCCGCCGTCGCGGGTGCGCAGCGCCTCGTTGTCGACGCCCATGTCGGAGCCGAAGGCCGCGGTGAGCAGGGCCTGGCGCTCCGGCAGGGTCGCGGCGGGAGCCCTGGCCTTGTCGAGACCGGCGCGGTCGACCGCCGGGACGGTGACGACCGCAAGCCCCTTCTCCTTAGCGATCTCGGCCAGCGGGCGGGCGCCGGCACGCTGGTCCTCAATCTGGTCGTGGACCTCGCCGACGCGCGAGCGGGCCCGCTCGGCCGCGACCTCACGGCGCACCTGGTCCGCGACCTCCTCGAAAGGACGGGCGCGCTCCGCCTGGACCTCGGCAATCCGCAGGAGCACCGTGCCGAAGCGGCCCTGAACCGGCTCGCTCACGCCGCCCTGGGGCAGGGCGAAGGCCGCGTCCGCCACCGCCTGGTCGATCAGCTCCGTCTTCGCGAAGGTGCCGAGATCGAGGCTCGCGCCCTCGATGCCGCGCTCCGCGGCCGCGGCGTCGAAGGTGAGCTCTCCCGCCTTGATGCGGTCCGACACGGTCTTGGCCTCGGCCGGGTCGGGGAACACGATCTGCTGAATGCGGCGCCGCTCCGCCTGGCCGAAGCGGGCGCCCTTGATCTGCTCGTAGCGCGCGCGGGCATCGGCCTCGCTCACGCTGGCGGGATCGGCCAGGCTCTCGGGCGTGAGCGCCAGGACGGTGAGGGCCCGGTATTCCGGCGCCCGGAAGCTCGCCTTGCGCTCCTCGTAATAGGCGCGCAGGACCTCGTCCGTGGGCGCCGGGATGTCGCCGGCCGCGGCGACGGGCAGGATCGCGTACTCGGCGGCTCGGCGCTCGGTGCCGTAGCGGTGGATCGCCTCGCGAGCCGCCATCGGCACCGGGAAGGCGGCGGTGAGCGCATCAGCGACCTGGATGCGGGCGAGCGCGAGGCGCTGCTCGCGCACGAAGGCGGCCTCGCTCAGGCCCGCATCGCGCAGGAAGTCGTCGAAGCGCGCGCGGTTGAAGGCGCCGTCCGAGCCGCGAAACGCCTGCTCCTCCATGATGGAGCGCGCCACGAGCCGGTCCGAGACTGCCAGCCCGAGTGTATTGGCACGCTGGTCGAGCGCGGCCTCCGTGATGAGGCGGGACAGCACGCGCTGGTCGATGCCGAGCGCGCGGGCCCGGTCCGGCGTGATGCTCTGGCGCAGCTGCCGCTGCACGCGCTGCAGCTCCGCCTGATAGGCGGTGCGGAAGGTCTCGGACGAGATCTCGACATCGCCGACCCGCGCGACCGTGTTCCGCACGCCGCCCCGGAAGATGTCGTTGATGCCCCAGACCGCGAAGCTGACGATGAGAAGGCCGAAGAGCACGCCCACGACGATCTTGCCGAGCCAGCTCTGTCCCGCCCTGCGAAGGCCCTGCATCATGACGCGCGTTCCGTGCTCTTGTGTTCTGCCAAGCGCGCCCGCTTAGCCCATCGCGGCCCGGCGGGAAAGGTCGGCGGGGCGCCATGCCGCGTTTTGACCTCCCGGCGCGCCTGGTTGCGGTGGCCCGGCCCCTCTGCTACGGCGCCGCCGAGCTTGGGAACGAGGAGCATCGCGATGACGACGGCGCGTCCGCGGCCGCTGGTGGCCGGAAACTGGAAGATGAACGGCCACAAGGCCTCGACGGCGGTCTTCTCGGAGATCGCCAAGGGCTACGGTCCCCTGCGCGAGCGTGTCGAGCTCCTGGTCTGCCCGCCGGCGACGCTTCTCTACACCTTCGGCCTCGCGGCGGTGGGCTCGCGCGTCGCCATCGGGGCGCAGGACTGCCATCCGAAGGCTTCGGGGGCCCATACGGGCGACGTCTCGGCCGAGATGATCGCGGATTGCGGCGGGTCCTACGTGATCGTGGGTCATTCCGAGCGCCGGGCCGACCACGGCGAGAGCGACGCCGTGGTGCGCGCCAAGGCGGAGGCCGCGCGCCGGGCGGGGCTCGTCGCGATCGTCTGCGTCGGCGAGACCCGGGCCGAGCGCGAGGCCGGCCGGACGCTCGCGGTGGTGAGGAAGCAGCTGCGCGGCTCGGTTCCCGAAGGCTCGACCGCCGCCGGCCTCGTGATCGCCTA
>DASPJU010000247.1:0-2496 GCA_035628475.1 Salinarimonas sp.
CACGACGCGCCAACAACACCTTCCTGAAGTTCCAACATGAGCCGACTTCAGTCTCTAACGCCCAAGGCCATCAAGACCAAGAGCCGCAAGACAAAGCCGCCCACGCTTCCCTTCCTCACATAATAACAATGTCAAAGAGCATGCTTCTTCGGACGACGACGCCTCGCCCTGCGGATGCAGGACAGAAGCGAACGAGCTGTCCGGGAAGCGGAACGACGCCAGGCCGAACGAATCGGCGGCGCCGCGATGACCCTCATTTAGAGGAACCATCCGCCCCTGTCAACATCCGTCCGAAACTTTTTCGAAGCGGCGTCGACCGGAGCCTTCCGGCCTTCTCGACGACAACGGGAGACCTCGCCGGGCAGCGCCCGGCGGCGGCGATCCATATTGTCCTGAAAGAGCGGACGGGACGCCGAACCGACCGCTCCAGGTGAGCGGCGACCGCGTCTCGATGGGGCGGGATATACGGGCCCGACCGGCGGGCGTCAACCCCCGCGGCGCGGAGGGACCCCGCCCTACTGCCGACATAGAGTCCGGGGATGCACCGCCCGTCCCCGCCTTGCCGGCGCCACGTTGATTCCGGCGCGCCGCGCGGGCATGGTCCCTCACCATCCGCGCGCGCCGCGGCCCAACCCGACGGTTCATGAGACACCCCGCCCAGAAAGACGTCCCGGACCCGGCCGCGCCCGTCGAGACGCGCCCCGTGATGCCGTCCGCGGTCCTCGACGTGGGCGTGGAGCCCCCCCTCGACGCCTCGGGGGCGCTGGGCGACGATGTCGACCGCCGCGACGTGAACGTGCGCTGGCTCGGCGCCAGCATCCTTACCGCCGTGACCGGGGCCGCGCTCATCGGCGGCGCGATCTGGGTCGCCGTGGAAGGCGACACCCATTTCGCCGAGATGCCGGAGATCGCCGCGCCCGCCGCGCGCCCGGACGAGGGCTCCGAGGGCGCGCGGCCCCAGGCGCGCCGGGGCGACAAGCTCGTGCGCACCGAGATGGTGGTGAACGCCAAGCAGTCCCTGCGCGCCCCCGTGACGCTGCGGGTGGCCGATCGCGAGGTGATCAAGGTCCGCTCCTTCGTGCGCATCGCCACGAGCCTGTCGCTCACGAGCGGCACCTACGCGACCTCCATCCCCCCCTTCAACCCGCTGCGCCTCTTCGCCGAGGACGGGGCCGAGCGCGCCCCCGACCCCGCCCAGGTCCCCGCGGACGTTGCCGACGCGGAGGTCTCCGTGGTCAAGCGCGACCTCGCGGCCGCGGCGGTCGGGCCTGCCTCCCCGGCCCTCTCGGACGCCGACGTGGCGGCGCAGATCGACGAGGAGCGCCGCATCGCCCTGCAGCAGGGCCAGCGCGCCGCCCCGCTCGCGCCCCAGACCCTCCTGACCCGCACGCTCCAGCACAGCGTCACCCTGCCCGATCTCGGCGGCGCCGCGCCGCGCCTCATGGACGCGCCCTTCTCCTCCATCGAGGTGCGGGTGGTGCCCGAGAACGTCACGACGCTGGCCAAGGCCGACGGGCGGGTGACGGGCATCGAGGAGCGCGGCGCCATGCTGCGCCGGGGCGAGACCCTCGACACGGTGCTGGCCGCCAACGGCGCCTCGCCCGACCAGATCCGCGGCATCGCCGCGGCTCTGGGCGGTCGTCCTCGTGTCGCCGGGCTGCCCGAGGGGCAGCAGATGCGCATCCTGCTCGCCCCCGGCCCCAGGGCGGGAGATCCCCGCCAGGTCATGCGGGTGATCCTGTTCGGGGAGCGCGGGGTGGAGGCCATCGCGGCCCTCAACGATCGCGGAGCCTTCGTCTCGGTCACCCCCTTGAGCGAGGAGCCCGCGTCCCGGTCCGCGCCGCAGCGGCGCCGGGCCGAGGCCGAGGAGAGCGAGGAGGACGAGGAGGAGGAGACCGGCGGCGTGCGGCTCTACGAGAGCCTCTACGAGACCGCCACGAAGCACGAACTGCCCCGCCACACGGTCGAGGACCTCGTGCGCATCTTCGGCTACGACGTGGACTTCCAGCGCCGCGTGGCGCCCGGCGACACGATCGAGATCTTCTACACGCAGGACGAGGAGAGCGCCTCCGACCGGGTCGAGATGCTCTATGCCGCCCTCAATGTGGGCGGCGAGACCCGGCGCGTCTACCGGTTCCAGCTCGAGGACGGCTCGATCGACTATTTCGACGACCAGGGTCGGTCGCTCAAGAAATTCCTCATCCGCAAGCCCATCTCCGACGGCATCCTGCGGTCCGGCTTCGGCTATCGCCGCCACCCGATCCTGGGCTACTCGAAGATGCACACGGGCGTCGACTGGTCCAACCGCATCGGCACGCCGATCCTCGCGGCCGGCAACGGCACCGTCATCAAGGCCGAGTGGGACTCAGGTTACGGCCGGCGCACCGAGATCCAGCACACCAACGGCTACGTCACGGCCTATAGCCACCAGTCCCGGTTCGCGGCGGGGATCCGGCCCGGGGCCCGGGTACGCCAGGGCCAGGTGATCGGCTATGT
>DASPJU010000248.1:0-5665 GCA_035628475.1 Salinarimonas sp.
CATGCTCGACTTCCAGGACCCTTGGTTATCCGACTACTACACTCAGCCGGGCGCTCCCCCGCCCCCCGGCGGACGCCTGCGCTATGGCATCTCGCGCTTCTTCTCCAGCCGTCAGGAACCTCGCGCCGTTCTTAAGGCTGCCCATATCGTCAGCGTCTCGCCCAAGTACCCCGAAGTTCTGCGCCGCCGCTACCCCTCGCTTCGCCCCGAGCAGTTCACCGTACTCCCCTTTGGTGCGCCGGAGAAGGATTTCGAGACAATCACCCGCGAGGACATCCGCCAGAACCTCTACGATCCCAACGACGGGCGGCGCCACTTCGTCTACGTCGGCCGCGGCGGCGCCGACATGGCCAAGTCGCTTCGTATCCTCTTCCGCGCGCTTCGCGCCGAACGCCAAAACGACCCAACCCGCATCAACGCCCTACGCCTCCACTTCGTCGGCACCAGCTACGCCCCAAAGGGACTCGCCAGGGAAACCATCACGCCCGTCGCAGCTGAGGAGGGCGTTGCCGACCTCGTTGAGGAGCGCACCGGCCGGGTCCCCTACTTCGAAGCCATGCGCATCATGCATGACTCCGACACCATCATGGTCATCGGCTCGGACGACTCGTCCTACACAGCCTCCAAGATCTACCCCTGCGTGCTCGCCCGCCGCCCCATCCTCGGTGTCTTTCACGAGGACAGCAGTGCTGCAGCAATTCTGCGCACTGTGCGCGCCGGCGAGGTCATCACCTTCAAAACGTCCGACCAGCCCGACGACCGCGTGGCGGAGGCCCGCTCCGTCCTGCGCCGCCTTCTCGACCTCCCCCGCCAGAGCGAGCCGCCGACGGACTGGCAGGCCTTCGCCCCCTACACCGCCCGTGAAATGACCCGCCGCCAGTGCGAAGCCTTTGAAAAGGCCATCGAGGAGAAGGCGCGCAAGTAAGGGTGGAAGGCGAAGGCTGAACTTCCATAATGGGCTTTCTGGCTCGGCAGCCTGCCCGGCCCTTGCCGTGGTTGCAAAGGCACCTGCCCCTTGTTAAACCTTCCCCCGCTGCAGCGCCGTTGCGCCTTGATGAAAGCTCTCTTATGACAATTAATCCTCTCTTCCTCACGCTGGACGACCTGATGCTCTCGTATCAGGTGGCGCTGAAGAGGACGTTCTGGGCCACGGCTTTGGGACTCCTCGCCGTGTTCATCCTCCAGACCGAACATCCCGGCATGGAGGTGGTGGCAGCCTGTTATGCTTTGGGCGCCATTTCCCTTCTCCCTCTTTGGCTCTGGATTAACCGTCGCGTCACTGGCCTGCCGATCGTCCCGGCCATCGCCATGCTTGACCTTGTCTTTGTCGTTCTTCCAGTCCTCAATTTCCGCACCTCGGTGAGCAGTTATAGCAATAGCGCTCACCTTGCGGCGCTCGCTGCGCAGGCGCTGTTTTTGATCGTGATGACTGCCGTCTGGTACAAGATCGCCAGCCGGCCGGCCCCCTTCCCTAAACGCGCCCTCATGCTCGATCCTCGCAAGGGCCATAACGGCTTCTATCAGAAAGCTGCCGTGGCCATCATGCTTGTGGTGCTCATCTACCAGATGGCCGAGAACGCCAACTTGGTCTATGAGTTCATTCTCAGTAAGATCGGCTTCGGCTGGCGCAATCCTATCGTATCTGTCATCACCCTGATGTCGCTTGTCGGGTCCTTCGTCCTCTGCCTCAGCATTGGGCAGCGGTCACTCAGCCCAATGATGATGGGTCTGTCGATCGCCCTGATTGCCGCTACCATGCTCGTCAACGCGGTGAGCCTGATCCTCGCCAATCTGACCAATCAGTTCTTCGCCTGTCTTGCCGGCTACATCCTCGGCCGCGGACGCATCCCTTGGGTTGGCCTCGCCATCTTCCTGTTCACGATCAACCTGCTCCACCTCGGCAAGTGGGAGATGCGCCACAAATACTGGGAGATCTTCGATGGCACCCAGCGCGCTCTCACCATCGTAGACTACCCCTCCTTCTACGCTGAGTGGATGGGGCACGGATTTGACCACCTGACCGGCACCGCTCCTGTTCGCGACAAGGAGGATCGCACCAACCTGCTCGAACGCAGCGCCGTCGTCCAGATTGTCCTCTATGCCCAGCGCCACGTTCCCGACAATGCGCCCTACCTGATGGGAGCCACCTACACCGTCATCCCGGAGTTGTTGATCCCGCGCATCCTCCACCCCAACAAGCCCCGTTCCCACGAGGGTCAGGTCATCCTGAACGTACGCCTCGGAATGCAGACGCTCAGCCAGACCCAGACAACTTACATCGCCTGGGGGATGTTGGCAGAGGCTTACGCCAACTTCGGCTGGCCCGGCGTAATCCTCCTGGGTGTGATTCTCGGGTGGACCTTCGGCAAGATCACGGCGCTATCTGCCCTCGCCCCACTCGCCTCCTATCGTTTTGCCATCGCCAGTATCTTCTTCCTCCTCGCCCTGAACTGCACGCAGGCTGTGGCAAGCATCGTCGTCACCACTGTCTTCCAAACAGTTATTGTCGCTTCCTTCCTCTGCCTTATTGTTATGTCCAAGCAGGAACATAAGCTCTCGAGGAAGCCAGAAGAGCTTTCTGAGGAGGAGCAGGAGCCCTTCTACCTCGACGCCAATCAGCCTGAACCTGCCCTCAGCCACACGACGGGCTGACCCCGTTCTCAAAGCTGTCTTCAGAGTGGCGCGGTCCAGTGCTTGACCGCCCACCGATCCTTCCGGCCTCGAACCTGAATATTAAGCCACCGTTTGATCTGCAGAACCTGCCTGAGAGCCCTTTCCCTCATGACCCTCGCCATCATCACCACACACCCCATCCAGTACTACAGCCCCTGGTATCGCTATATGGCGCAGCAGGCTGGTATTCCCCTGCGCGTGTTTTACCTCTGGGACTTTGGGGTCACGGAGAAGAAGGACGAGGGATTCGGCCAGGCAATTCGCTGGGATGTCCCCCTGCTCGAAGGCTATGACTTTGAATTTGTGCCCAACGTCTCCGCCAATCCGGGAACACAACACTTCGGGGGCATTGATAACCCCAGCCTGAAGGACCGGGTGTTGGCCGCAAATCCGAGTGCTGTCCTGATGATGGCCTATAACTACAAGGGCCTCATGAAGTTCATCTGGCAGTGGCCCACACGCCGCGCGCCGCTGCTCATTCGCGGCGACTCCCACCGCATCATCCCGCAGACCGGCCCCAAGGCCCTCCTGCGCCGCATGGCCATCCGCACCATCTTCAGCCGCTTCTCCGCCGCTCTCTCCGTTGGTGCCGCCAATCGTGACTATTTCCTCCATCACGGCTTCGCGCCCAACCGCGTCTTCTTCTCCCCTCATACGGTCGATAACGACCGTTTCATGGCAGCCCAGCCTCAGGCGGAGATTGATGCAAAAGCCTGGAAGGCATCGCTCGGCATCCCACAGGACAATGCTGTCCTGCTCTTTGTCGGCAAGCTGCAGGAAAAGAAGCGCCCCCTGGATCTGCTTGCTGCCTTCCAGCGCGCCCAGCTCCCCAACGTAAGCCTTCTCTTCGTCGGTTCAGGCGAACTGGAGCAGGCCGTTCGCGAGCGCGCTGACGGCAACCCCAGCGTCTTCTTTGCCCCCTTTCAGAACCAGTCCCAGATGCCACGCACCCTCGCCGCCGGAGATCTCGTCGCGCTCCCCAGCTACGGGAGCGGCGAAACCTGGGGACTGATCCTGAACGAGGCCATGTGCCTTTCCCGCGCCGTCCTTGCCAGCACACACGTCGGCTGCGTGCGCGATCTCGTGAGGCACGGGGAAAATGGGGTCGTGTTTGAGGCAGGTAATGTTGATAGCCTGACCGCCGCTCTGCGCGAGGCGTTCGCCGATCGCGAACGCCTTCGGCGCTGGGGCCTGCACGGCCGACAGATCGTCAGCCGCTACTCCTATCAGTCGGCGACAGAAGGGCTTCTGGAAGCCCTGCGGGCTCTAGGAGTTCCTCCAACTGCGGCTTCACCCCAAGATGCTGCTCCATCCAGGACCCCAGCACGAACAGGCTGAAGGGCCGCCCCCACGACGCTAGCGGCATGTGCGCCCCGTAAGTGCGGTGCACCTCGTTGAACTCCTCTTTCCACTCGCCCGGCATCCAGCTCTGCAAGGGGAACGAAAAGCCCCTCTTCGGCTCCGTCAGCAGCCAGGAGGGCAGGTCTCCAACGGCGTTCGTCAAAGCACGCTTCTGCGCCTGGAAGCGCAGCCCTGGTGGCAGCCCCATCACCGTCTCCACCAGCGGCGCATCCACGAACGGCACCCGCAGTTCAAGTCCATGAGCCATGCTCATTGAATCGCTATCGCGCAGCAGTTGCGAGCGCATGTAGTGCGTCAGCTCAAAATAGCTGACCGCCTCGCGAGCATCCAGGGCCGCCAGACTTTCCGGCAGCTCCAGATGCCCCTCCTCCACCGGCCCTCGGAAGCCGGGGCGGTAGGTACGCAGGATCTTCGCCGCTTCGCTCTCCTGGAAAAGGCCCCGATAGCAGCGATAGGCCGCACGCAGGTTGGGAGCCGAGCTCAGAAAGTCACCAATACGGCGATACGAGCCGCGGAAATTCTGCTTGAGCAGCAGGTAGGATGCGAGGCGCTGGGCCGCCGGCGCCAGCGACAGCGCCCGCCCCATCTTCATCAGCCGCGGCACCCCGCTGAAGCTCGGGTAGCTGCCGAACAACTCATCGCCACCCAGCCCCGAGAGCACGACCTTCGTCCCTGACTCACGCGCAAAGTGCGATACGCAGTACGTGTTGAAGCCGTCCACCGAAGGTTGGTCGAGCGCGTTCAGGTACGAGCGGAACAGCTCGCGGCCCTCGCGCGCCGTCATCTTCCACTCATGATGCTTGGCGTTATAATGCATCGCCACACGCCGCGCCGTCCCGCTCTCGTCGTACTGCCGCTCCTCAAAACCGATGGAAAAGGTGTGCAGCTCCCCGGGCACATGGCGGCGCGCCAGCGACAGCACCGATGAGGAATCAAGCCCACCGCTGAGGAAGATCCCCACCGGCACATCACTTTCAAAGTGGTGGCGGATGGAATCATCCAGGGCATTGTTCAGATCATTGGCGTTCGTGGTCGGGAGCACCCCACGCGCGCGGCGATCAAGGACGTCTTCCAGACGCCAGTAACGGCGCTGGCGGACGACCCCATCCTGCCAAGTCATCTTGCAGCCGGCCGGGAGCGATCGCACGCCTTGCACAAGGGTCAGAGGCTCAAGCACGTGGCCCCGCAGCAAAAAGCTCGTAAGCCCTGGAATGCAGAGGCGCTTGGGAACGCGCTCGGAGGCGAGCAGCGCCCGCACTTCTGATGCAAAGATCAGCCGCTGGCCATCCTGATGGTAGTAGAGCGGCTTGATGCCCAAGGGATCACGCGCCAGGAAACAGCAACGCTCCAACTCGTCCCAAATGGCAAAAGCGAACATGCCCCGCAGCCGCTCAAGCCCTGCCGGGCCATCATGGGCATAAAGTTGCAGGATTACTTCCGTATCCGTTCCTGTCCGGAAGACAACCCCTTTGCGCTTCTCCAGATCGTGCCGCAGGCTACGGAAGTTGTAGATCTCGCCGTTGAAGGCAATCCAGTAGCGCCCATCCGGGGTGGACATGGGCTGATGGCCCGCCGGGGAAAGATCCAGGATGGAAAGCCGGGTGTGAACCAGCGCAGCAGGGGACTGCTT
>DASPJU010000249.1:0-3536 GCA_035628475.1 Salinarimonas sp.
GATCGAGGGGTAGGCGAGGGGCTCGCTTGAGCGAAGATGGATCGACCCGCGCGACTCTGGACGAAGCTGACAGGGTGCGATGGTGAGCCCAGGCTCGACCTCGAGCTCCATTTTCTGCTCCTGGAGTAGTTTCTCCTGATCCGAAGTCGCGGGCAGGATATGAAATTGGATGTCAGGACCCGAAAGGTCGGGCCTCGACTTGCAGAATGCCGCGATATGGGCTGCCGACAAGGTCAGAAGCCCCTTGCGCTGGAAAGCATACTTCAGTGCTTCGCCAATGAATCGCGGGCCACGGGTCAGCTCGTTGATCGAGACCGTGCCCGGCTTCAGCCGGTAGGTCTGACCCATGACATAATGGTCCTGAAGGTTCTCGCCGACGCCCGGCAACTCCGCGACAACGTCGATGCCGTGCTCCCGGAGCAGTGCGCCTGAACCAATCCCTGAGAGCTCAAGAAGCTGGGGTGAGTTCACGGCGCCGCCGGCCAGGATCACCTCAGCGTTGGCATGCGCAACGCGCTTCACACCTGCCTGGATGAACTCGACACCCACGGCGCGACGGCCCTCGAAGACGATGCGGGTTGCTTGCGCCCGGGTCTCGACCTTGAGATTCGGCCGATCCATGACAGGATGGAGGTAGGCGACAGCCGCCGAGCAGCGTTGGCCGTTCTTTACGGTCAACTGGTACCAAGCGACCCCCTCCTGATCCGGGCCATTGATGTCCCTCCGCGGCAGCCCGAGTGCCTCGCAGGCCTCGATCACGGCCTCGGAAACCGGGTGCGAGGTCGTTGGGTCAGAGACGTTCAGCGGCCCACCTACCGCATGGATTTCGCACTCGCCGCGCTCCTGATGCTGCGAGCGGCGGAAGTAGGGCTCGACGTCGTCCCACGACCAGCCCTCGCAGCCCAGCTGCCGCCAGTTGTCGTAGTCCGCGCGCTGGCCGCGAATGTAGAGAAGGCCATTGATCGAGGACGAACCTCCCAGCACCTTTCCTCGCGGCCAGACATGCTCGCGCCCTCCGGTGCCCGGGTCGGGCTCGGTGGTGTAGAGCCAGTTGACCTTGGGATCCTTGAGGGTCTGCGCGTAGCCGACCGGGATGTGGATCATGAGGTTCGAAAAGAACTGGGACGGGTTTTTGAGCGGGCGGTCATCACCACCTGCCTCGAGCAGAAGAACCCGCGTCCGGCCATCCTCCGTCAGCCGGTTAGCTAGTACGCAGCCGGCCGAGCCTGCGCCAACGATGATGTAATCAGCTCTGAGCGCGTTCTCGTCCCTTGCCACTGGACCATCCCCTCGCGAATGTACCTAGATCTTGATGGCGTCTGTATCGCCGCAAATACAAGGTCGAAGAACAGCTCGATGAACCCGACCCGATCGCCTTTTTCGGCCTCTGGATCGCGCAACAGGCCGGTCGATGTCATGAGGCGATCCTTCGGCACGGGGCAGGAAGGGCTGAGGCAAAGCTCCTGAACGCCGCTGCGCCGGCTTGGCTGCATCCCAGGTGATCAAGGAGCCGCCGCGCAATAGCCTCGGCACGACGAGGGGGCGAAGGTAGTGAGCTTTCAAGTGGCTGTGGCGACATCTCGGAATTTCATTCGTGCGAGGCTACCGAGGAGCAAACCAGGCTGCGGCCCGTTGGCTACGCTTCGTGCGCTGGCAGTGAGGCTGAGGTGGAGCTTTCAAACCGCGTAGCACTGATTACAGGTGCTGGCTCGGGCATCGGTCGGGCGACAGCGCTTCGCTTGGCCCGCGCGGGCGCTTTCATCGGCGCCCTGAGCCAAGCCGAGGATGAGGTCGGCGACGTCGTCGGCGAGATAGAAGGGCAGGGCGGTCGTGCGCTCGGTCTCGTGGCCGACGTCTCCGATGCAACGCAGATGCAGTCCGCGGTCGACAAGCTGGCGGCAACGTGTGGCCGGTTGGACATCATCTTCGCTAACGCCGGCATCAATGGCGTTTGGGCGCCTATCGACGAGATCGAGCCGGATGAATGGGACCGCACGATCAAAACCAATCTGCGGGGAACGTACCTCACGTTGCACTACGGTGTGCCGCACCTAAAGGCAGCTGGCGGAGGCGCGATCGTCATCACCTCCTCGATCAACGGTACGCGCGTCTTCTCGAACGCAGGCGCCACCGCCTACTCCTGCACCAAGGCCGCTCAAGTGACGCTGGCTCAAATGCTCGCCCTGGAGCTTGCCAAGCACAAGATTCGTGTGAATGCCATTTGCCCTGGTCGCATCGAGACGGCGATCCAGGCGAAGACCAAAAAGCGGGATGTCGAGGAAGCACAGGCAGTCGTCGAATATCCCGAAGGCAAGATCCCCCTCACGCACGGCGAGGGGGGCTCGGCCGAAGAGGTCGCGGAACTAGTGCATTTTCTCGTGTCCGACCGTGGGCGCTTCGTCTCTGGCACGCCCATCTGGATCGATGGCGCCCAGTCCGTTCTGGTGGGATAGCCACCCTGAGATAGGGCCAGCATAAGCAGTCTCAAGGGACGATACTCGCGTCACGGGGGACTCACGGCAATCGAGCCCGAGGGATCAGACCCGAAAGACTCGGCGCAGCAGTGGGGGCGATTCTCGATGGCGTGGTGATGACGGCCGAGAAGGATGGCCTGTCGAGCTTAGGGGTCAACGGGGCCTCGATCCGGGGCCACCGAGACAACGGACCGGACCGGCTGGATGCAGTAGAACTCGACGTCGTGGATAGCCAGGCAATGGCAGAAGCCCAGCGTCGCGGTCGGGCGACGGGGGCGCTAGGCACCGCCCGCATTATCTTCCGCTTTGGCTAAGGTGCGCACGATCGCTGGCGACTAGGACCGGTAGCGGCTGCACTCCACACAAAGCCGCTGAGTCCAGGCCCCGGAGGCCCAAGTACCTTTGCGCAATCTTATTGAGCAAAGGCAAAAGGCGGAGATCAGGAAGCCAGCCTAGGGCCAGAAGCGGGCCTGAGCTTGAGCGTCCAGTGGTTAGGCGCTGCGATCACCGCGAGCAGGCCGTAGCTTCAGGCACAGTGATCCAACTCCAGCCGACGCCCGTTGTACGGAGATGGCAGACGAACTCGAACGCCTTCGTCAAAGGATGGAGGCTGCGGCAGCGGCGCTCGACTTTGAAGAAGCGACACGGCTGAGAAACCAGCTTAGCCTACTGCGGGGCGGTGCCTCGCCCGATGATATCGAAAGATTGGACACATCAGGTCTTGAACGCCAGGAGCCCGGTCGAATGGGCCTTGGCACCAACCAGCAGCGTGTAGCACCACCAGCAGGCTGGAAGCGTCCACAAAAGCCGGACCCGATGACCAAAGGTCGGTCAAATCGCGGGACCAGACGCCGGCCGTCGTCGACTAAAACTTGATCGCCGCCGTTCGGCTTCGGGCTGAACCGGGACGCTGGCCGGCGCATCGATCGGAAGAGGGCGAAGCTGCGATCTTGCCAAAGAAGGCATTCGATGAGCCAACTTGGAGATCAAACGCCAGCGAGGGATATCGTGATGTCCACCACAAGGTTCGCAAAGATCGTTGTTTTGACCGCAATCGGAGCG
>DASPJU010000250.1:0-4502 GCA_035628475.1 Salinarimonas sp.
GTGGGAGGGCGTTTGGCGCGCCTTATAGACTTAAATATGGGCGCGTACATCCGAAAGGGCGCGCGCGCACATTCGGCGCGGCGGGAACGCGGACCGGGGGCGGTTCCGGGCGGGGGGCTGCCCCTTCCCCGCTCCTTCGACAGGCTCAGGACGAGGGCGGGGACGAGGAGATCGCCCCGGCGCGCGTCCTCGCGTCGGCTTGCCAAGGGTCCTTGCTTTGGCCAAGGGTGCCGCCCACGTGACATGCGCGCCCGACGGGCCGCACCGGCCCGGTCAAGCTGAAGGACCTCTCATGCGCCTCCTCGCCCGCACCAGCGCGCTCGCGCTGTCGCTCGCCCTGCCCACCCTCGCCGGCGCCCAGACCCCGCCGGCGGCCCCCGGCGGGGCGCCCGCGCAAGAGCAGGCCGCGCCCCGCTCGCCCGACACGGTCGTTGCCCGCGTCGACGGCAAGCCCATCACGGAGGCGGATCTCGCCATGGCGGAGTCCGATCCGGCGCTCTCGCTGCCCGGCATGAGCGACGCGCAGAAGCGCGACCTGCTCATCGGTTATCTCGTGGATCTCAGGATCGGCGCCCGCGCCGCAGAATCCGCCAAGGTGGGCGAGAGCCCCGACTTCGCCCGCCGCCTCGGCTATTTCCGCGACAAGCTCCTCCTCGACGACTATCTCGAGGCCGAGGTCAAGAAGGCCGTCACCCCCGAGGCGGCGCGCAAGCTCTACGACGACGCCGTCAAGAGCATGAAGCCCGAAGCCGAGGTGCGGGCCCGCCACATCCTCGTGAAGACCGAGGAGGAGGCCAAGAAGGCCCTGGCCCGGGTGCGCGGCGGCGAGGACTTCGCCAAGGTCGCGGCCGAGCTCTCCGACGATCCGGGCTCCAAGGGCGAGGGCGGCGACCTGGGCTTCTTCACGCAGGACCGCATGGTCGCCCCCTTCGCGGAGGCCGCCTTCAAGCTCGAGCCGGGCAAGATCTCCGATCCCGTGAAGTCCCAGTTCGGCTGGCACGTGATCAAGGTCGAGGAGAAGCGCACCAAGCCGGTCCCCACCTTCGAGGAGATGAAGGAGCAGATCGACACCTATCTCGCCCGCAAGGCGCAGCAGGACGTCATCGTGCGCCTGCGCGCCGCCGCCAAGGTCGAGCGCCTCGACGGGGGCGCGAAGCCCGAGGAGAAGAAGTAGGCGCGCGCCTCCCCCCTCTCCCGTGGGGAGAGGGGCCGGGGTGGGGCGACGTGCTCGGACCAGGTGTCTCCCCTCATCGCGCCAGGGAGCCTCGAAGCACGCGGGACGCCGCCGCAGCCGTCCGGAGATCGCTGGAGCGCCCTTCGAGGCTCGGCTTCGCCGAGCACCTCGGGACGAGGGTGAGGGTGGGATGGGCGGTGCGGGAGCGAACCTTCCAGCCGCGTACCCCCTCACCCCCGACCCCTCTCCCGAACGGCAGAGGGGAGACCCCGACTCACGAATACGCCCCCCGCAGGTCCAGCGTCCCGCGCTCGCCGATCGCCTCGTAATGGCGCGCGAGCCAGGCCTGCGCCGCGGCGCGGCCGCGGTCGCGCAGGTCCGTCAGCATGTCCCAGCCCGGGGTGAGCCGCGAGGAGGCCGAGAGGTCGTCGAGCAGCCCCGCGCCGTCGATGCGGTGCATGCGCAGGCGCTTGTAGCCTCCCTCCGGCAGCCTGCCCTCGTCGACGAGGCGGCTCACGAAGTCGATGGCGCGCAATTCGCGAAGCAGCCCGCCATTGAAGGTGATCTCGGTCAGCCGGGCATGGATCTGGGCGGCGCTGCGCGGCACCTCGCGCCGCTCCAGGGGATTGATCTGCACCAGCAGCACGTCCAGGGCGCCGGCGCCGTAGATCACGGGATAGATGGCCGGGTTGCCCATGTAGCCCCCGTCCCAATAAGGCTCGCCGTCGATCTCCACGGCCTGGAAGATCGTGGGCAGGCAGGCCGACGCCATGAGGTGGTCGGCGGTGAGCTCGTGCGCCTCGAAGATCCGGATCTTGCCCGTGAACACGTTGGTGGCCGAGACGAAGAGCTTGACTCCGGTGCAGGCGCGAACCCGCTCGAAATCGATGAGGTCCGCGATGGCGTCGCGCAGGGGATTGATGTTGAGGGGGTTGAAGTCGTAGGGGCTCGAGACGTGCGACAGCAGTCCGCCCCAGAGCAGGGCCGGGAACCGATCGGGGCTCCAGGCGCTCAAGAAGGCGTTCGCCAGGCCGCGCTGGACGGGGGAAAGGGATCCGCCGATGGCGATGCGGCGCCAGAAGGCCTCGAGCTGGGCCCTCGCCCCCTCGATCCCGCCCTCCATGAAGCCCTCCGCCATCACCACGGCGTTCATCGCCCCGGCGCTGGCCCCCGTCACGGCCTCGATGGCGAGGCGCCCGTCCTCCAGGATCGCGTCGAGCACGCCCCAGGTGAAGGCGCCGTGCGCGCCCCCGCCCTGCAGCGCGAGGCAGACGGTCTTCTCGGCCCGGGGCCCCGAGAGGGCGGCCGGGCCGGAGCGCGCCGGGGGAGCGCCGGTCATTGCGCGGTCCAGCCCCCGTCCATGGAAAGGTTGGCGCCCGTCATCTGGGAGGCCGCGTCCGAGCACAGGAAGAGGGCGAGCGCCGCCACCTGGTCGACGGTCACGAAGCCCTTGGTGGGCTGGGCCTGGAGGAGCACCTTGTCGATCACCTCCTCCTTGGACATGCCCCGCGCCTTCATGGTGTCGGGGATCTGCCGCTCGACGAGCGGCGTCCAGACATAGCCGGGCGAGATGCAGTTCGCGGTCACGCCGTGGGTGGCGAGCTCCAGGGCGATCGTCTTGGTGAAGCCGGCGATGCCGTGCTTGGCCGCCACATAGGCCGACTTGAAGGGCGAGGCGACCAGGGAATGGGCCGAGGCGGTGTTGATGATCCGCCCCCACCGGCGTGCCTTCATGCCGGGCACCACGGCCCGGGTGGCGTGGAAGGCGGAGGAGAGATTGATCGCGATGATGGCGTCCCATTTATCGACGGGAAAATCCTCCACCGGCGAGACGTGCTGGATGCCCGCGTTGTTGACGAGGACGTCCACGGGGCCGAGCTCGTCCTCGGCCTGGCGCACCATGCCGGCGATCTCCTCGCCGTTCATCATGTTGGCGGCCGAGTAGGCGACCCGCACCCCGCTGGCCGCCTCGATCTCGGCGCGGGTGCGCGCGATCTCGTCGGCGTCGCCGAAGCCGTTGAGGAGCACGTTGGCGCCCCCGCCGGCCAGCGCCCGCGCGATCGCGAGCCCGATGCCGCTGGTGGATCCCGTGACGATGGCGGTCTTGCCCTGGAGGCTCATGGTGCGGTTTCCGGTTGCTGGGTCGAGGGGTTCTAGCCCAGCTCGGCCCGGAGAGGCGAGAGCGGCTTTCGTCGTCCCGTGGCAGGGTGAACCCCGCCAAACCCCGGAACCCGGACGTATTGTGAGGGCCGGGCAACGCTGCTAAGACCCACCCGCTTCCCGAAGGCCCGCCAGCGTCCAATGCCCATGAAACCCTCCATCAAGATCGTCGCGGGCAACTCGAACCGCCCTCTCGCCGAGGCGATCGCCGCCTATCTCGACGTCCCGCTCGCCCGCTGCCAGGTGAAGCGCTTCGCGGACATGGAGGTCTTCGTCGAGCTGCAGGAGAACGTGCGCGGCGAGGACGTCTTCATCGTCCAGTCGACGTCGTTTCCCGCCAACGACCACCTCATGGAGCTCCTCATCATCACCGATGCCCTGCGCCGCTCCTCGGCCCGGCGCATCACGGCGGTGATCCCCTATTTCGGCTATGCCCGCCAGGACCGGCGCGCGGCCGGGCGCACCCCCATCTCGGCGAAGCTCGTCGCGAACCTCATCACCGAGGCCGGCGCCGACCGGGTGCTCACCCTCGACCTGCATGCCGGCCAGATCCAGGGCTTCTTCGACATCCCCACCGACAACCTCTTCGCCGCTCCCGTCATGGTGCGCGACGTCAAGGAGCGGCTCGACGGCGGGGCCCGCATGGTGGTGTCGCCGGACGTCGGCGGCGTGGTGCGGGCCCGCGCGCTCGCCAAGCGCATCGACGCGCCGCTCGCCATCGTCGACAAGCGCCGCGAGCGCGCCGGCGAGTCGGAGGTCATGAACATCATCGGCGACGTGGAGGGGCGCTCCTGCATCCTCGTCGACGACATCGTGGATTCCGGCGGCACCCTGTGCAACGCGGCGGACGCGCTCCTCGCCAACGGCGCCAAGGAGGTCTACGCCTACATCACCCACGGGGTGCTGTCGGGCGGCGCCGTCTCGCGCATCGCGAACTCCAAGCTCAAGGAGCTCGTGATCACGGACTCGATCCAGCCCACCCACGCGGTGAACATCGCCCGCAACATCCGCGTCGTCACCATCGCGCCGCTCATCGGCGAGGCGATCGGGCGCACGGCCACCGAGAGCTCGGTGTCGAGCCTGTTCAACTAGGGACTGCGCCAAGGCCGACTGTGACCGCCGCGCGGCCGGATGTGCGCCCCCGCACGCCTCGCCGTGCCCCGCCCGC
>DASPJU010000251.1:0-2049 GCA_035628475.1 Salinarimonas sp.
TCGGGCGGGCGCAGTCAGTGTACAGGGGGCACCCTTGGGATTCATCACGGAAAAACTGTCGGGCCGCGCCAAGTCGCCCCTCAGCGCCGCCCACGAAGACTCGCGGCGCATGTGGCGCGAGGCGTTCGGCGCCGCGGCGACCCTCAAGGAGGAGGGGTTGACGACGCCCCGGCGCCCGCCCGCCACGCACACGGGTCGCTCGCTCGCGGGCGCCGGCGCCTTCCAGAGACTGCTCCAGGCGTTCCGCTCGCGGGCGCCGGGCGGGTGGAGCGACGACCGCTGGGAGCAGTCGCGGCACTACACGGGCATCCAGTACGTCGCCCTGCACCGCTGCGCCGAGCAGTTCCAGCAGGGCGAGTTCCAGGTCTTCAAGCGCGACCCCTCGCACCCCGAGGGCAAGCGGCCCGTCACGAAGCACGACCCGCCCGAGGGCGGCCGCCACACCCGGCCCTACGAGCTCGTTGAACTGCTCGAAAAGCCCAACCCGCAAGACAGCTTCGGCGACCTGGCGTACATGTGGTACCAGCAGATGGGCCTGACGGGCTCGGCGCTGACGTGGATGGTCCCCAACGCCCTCGGCGCCCCTTACGAGCTTTATTCCATCCCGACGGCGCTCGCCGTCCCGCAGCCCGTCATCAACCCGGACTACCCCGAGGGCTACTACCGCATCCAGCCCGTCTACCCGTACGGCCCCTTCAGCAGTTACCCGACGCCCGCCTCCGCGGTGGGCGCGCCGATCCCGGCCCAGTGGGTGATGAAGTTCAAGTACCCGCACCCGTTTTTGAGGCACGACGGCTACTCGCCTCTGACCGCACTCAGGTACCACATCGACCTGCTCGAAATGATCGACCGCTCGCGGCACTATTCGATGCGGAGGAGCATCAACCCGAGTGCTGTAGTGAACTTCGAGGACATGGACGGCGCCCAGCCGTTGCCCGAGGAGGAGATCGAGCGCATCCGCGCTGAATTTGAAGAGGATCAGATGGGCCCCGAGAACGCCGGGCGGCTGTACGTCTCGCCCCCGGGCGGCAAACTCGAACAGTGGGGCAGCCGCCCGATCGACATGGACTACCCGCGGGGCTGGGACCAGTTGACGAGCTACATCCTGGGGGGCTTCGGCATCACGAAGCCCGCGGCGGGCATGATCGAAGACTCCTCCTACAGCACCCTGTTCGCGACGATGAAACAGCTGCACTGGCAGACGCTCGACCCGATGTGCCAGCGCATCTCCTCCCAGATCACGCGCACGCTCGCCCCGTTCTTCGGGGACGACCTGATCGTCGAGGTGCGCTGCAAGCGCATCGACGACCACGACGTGAAGAACGCGCTGTTGCAGATCCTCATGGCGGGCAAGGCGGTCACGAAGAACGAGCTGCGCAAGGAGTGCGGCTTCGGGGTGACGAGCGAGGACTGGGGCAGCGAGATCGCGACGATGATGGCGGAGGACGAGATCGCGTCGGGCGGGAAGACGGGGAACCTGGGCATCCTGACGGAGGGCGGCGACGGCTTCTCGGGGTCGCGGACGAGCGCCGAGCGCCTGCTGCCCGCGGAGGTGAGCGCCTCGAGGCCCGACCCGGGCAGGATGGGGCTCGGGGCGCTGGGGTCCTACGACCAGGTGGGCATGAGCCGCAAGCCCGCCGAGGGGCGCCTGGGCAAGCACCTGGACGGCGCCGCGGACAAGAGCTTCTACGACCGCGTGCGGGAGGTGATGCGCAATGGTCACTGAGGAGCCCGCGCGGGGCCTGGACGCTCCGCTGACGCGCGAGGACCTGATCGACCTGGTGCGCGCCGTCCGGGACGAGACGCGCGCCATGATCGACGCGCTGCGGACCGAGCTGACGGCGCAGGTCGGCGCCTACGCCGACGCGCAGGACGAGGCGAAGATGGCCGCCCTGTCGAAGCGCCTCCGCGCCGACTTCGGGCAGATGGTCGAGAAAGCGGTGGAGGGGGCGGCGAACCGGTTCGCGATCACGGTCAAGTCCCTGCCCGTGCCCCAGATCAGCGTCCACGTGCCCGAGCAGAAAGCCTTGCCTACACCGCAGGTCAACG
>DASPJU010000252.1:0-5422 GCA_035628475.1 Salinarimonas sp.
CGGCCGAGATCCTGCACTCCGGCGAGCCCGCGATCCTGTTCGTCGGCGACCGGGCCCTGCGCGAGCGCGGCCTGGAGCTGGCTGGCCGCATCGCGGCGCGCACGGGCGCGCGGCTCATGGCACCGATGTCGAACGCCCGCATGGCGCGGGGCGCCGGACGGGTGCCCGTGGAGCGCGTGCCCTACCCCGTGGACCAGGCCCTGGCGCGCCTTGCCGGGGCCCGCCACCTCGTGACCTGCGGCGCCGTGCCCCCGGTCGCCTTCTTCGGCTATCCGGGCAAGCCGAGCGAGATCAAGCCGCAGGACTGCGCCGTGCACGAGCTGGCGGGCCCCGCCCACGACCTCGTCGATGCGCTGGAGCGGCTCGCCGAGGCGGTCGGGGCGCCGGGCGCGCCCCCGCCGGTCGCGGCCGCGCGCCGCCCCGACCTGCCCAATGGCGGCGCCCTCGATCCGCGCGCGATCGCCGCCGTGATCGGGGCGCTCCTGCCGGAGAACGCGATCGTGGTCGACGAGTCGATCACCACGGGGCGCGATTTCTTCGGGGCGACGCTCGGCGCCGCGCCCCACGACTGGCTCCAGCTCACGGGCGGCGCCATCGGCATCGGCGTGCCGCTCGCCACCGGCGCGGCGGTGGCCTGTCCGGACCGGCAGGTCGTGGCGCTCCAGGCCGACGGGTCCGCCCTGTACACGCTCCAGGGCCTGTGGACGCAGGCCCGCGAGGGGCTGAAAGTCCTCACCTGCATCTGGGCCAACCGATCCTACGCCATCCTCAAGGGCGAGCTCGCCGGGGTCGGCGCCAATCCCGGCCGCAAGGCGCTGGACATGCTGAGCCTCGACCGGCCCGCCCTCGATTGGGTCCATCTCGCCCGCGGGATGGGCGTGGAGGCCACCCGCGCCGAGACCCCCGACGCCTTCGCCCGCGCCGTCCGCGCCGGCCTCGACGCATCGGGGCCCTACCTGATCGAGGTGGTGCTGTGAGATCGTCCGGAGAGGTCGGCGCCACCACCCCGACCCGACGCTTCGCGTCGACCTCCCCCATCGAGGGGGAGGTCGCTCGGCTGCGCCGGGCGTACGCGCCGCGCATCGCGCGGCAACCTCTCCCCTGGTGGGAGAGGTCGGGCCGAAGGCCCGGGTGAGGGGGAACCCCGACGCTGATCGAGACCACGAGCCGCCATGCCCCACGCCCCACCCGACCTCGCCCGCGCCGCCCTCCTGGTCGTCGACCTCCAGAACGACTTCCTCCACCCCGACGGCGCCTATGGCCGCGCCGGCCAGGGCGCGCCCGAGATCGCGGCGCTGCCGGCGCGGATCAAGCCGCTCGCCGAGGCGATGCGGGCGCGCGGCGCCCTGGTGATCGCCACGGGCTTCACCCTCCAGCCCGGGCGCGGCGGCGAGCCGATCATCTCGCCGCATCTGAAGGAGCTTCGTCCCTTCCTCAGGAGAGGCGACTTCCTGCCCGGCTCCTGGGGCCATGCGCTCGTCGACGAGCTCCAGCCCGCCGACGTCGCGATCGAGAAGGTGGCCTATTCGGCCTTCTACATGACCCGCCTCGAATGGGTCCTGCGCAAGCTGGGGGTGGACCGGCTCGTGGTGGCGGGCATCGTCACCAACGGGGGCGTCGCCTCCACGGTGCGCGACGCCCATGTGCGCGACATCGAGGCTGTCGTGCTGGAGGACGGCTGCGCCGCCTTCACGCCGGAGGTCCACCGCGCCGCGATCGAGGCTCTGCGTCCCGTGGCGCGGGTCGCACGGGTCGCGCAGATCATCGCCGAGATCGAGGCCGCATGAGCCGCGTGGCCCGAGAGGCACCCGCCTTCGAGGAGGCGGTCCCGGTCGCGATCGTGGGCGCGGGGGCGGCGGGGCTCGTGGCGGCCCTCGCCGCCCGCGAGGCGGGCGCCGAGGTTCTGGTCCTTGAGCGCGACGCCCTGCCCCGCGGCTCCACGGCCCTGTCGGCGGGACTGGTCCCCGCGGCGGGCACCCGCTGGCAGCGCGAGGCGGGAATCGCGGACGATCCCCGGCGGTTCGCGGCCGACATCCTCGCCAAGGCCGCGGGCGAGCCGGATCCTGGAGCCGTCGCGGCGCTGACGGAGGCGGTCGGCCTCGCCCTCGAATGGCTCGCCGATCGGCACGGCCTGCCCCTCGGCCTCGTGGACGTCGACTATCCGGGCCACGCGGCGCGGCGCATGCACGGCCTGCCGTCCGGCTCGGGCGAGGAGCTGATCGACCGCCTGCGGACGGCCGCCGAAGCCGCCGACATCCCCCTCGTGACGGACGCGCACGCCACCGCCCTGTTCGCCGACGCGTCGGGCCGGGTGCTCGGCCTCGAGATCGCCCGGCCCGACGGCGCGCGCGAGCGCATCGGCTGCGAGGTCCTGGTGCTGGCCTGCAACGGTTACGGCGGCAATCCCAGCCTCGTGCGCCGCCACGTCCCGGAGCTCGCCGGCGCGCTCTATTTCGGCCATCCGGGCAACCAGGGCGACGCGCTCGCGTGGGGCGAGGCGCTCGGCGCCGCGACGCGCCACCTCTCCGGTCACCAGGGCCACGGCTCGGTGGCCCATCCCCACGGCATCCTGGTGACCTGGGCCGTGATGATGGAGGGCGGAATCCAGGTGAACGCCGCGGGAGAGCGCTTCTCCGACGAGACCAAGGGGTACTCCGAGCAGGCGGCCCTGGTGCTGGCGCAGCCCGGCGGGACGGCCGTGAACCTGTTCGACGAGCGCATCGCGGCCCGCGCCAGGACCTTCGAGGATTTCCGCCGCGCCGAGGCCGCCGGCGCCCTCCTGGCCGCCGACACGATCGAGGCGCTCGCCGGGCGCTTAGGCCTCCCCGCGGACGCCCTCGCCCGGACGCTGGCCGAGGCGGAGGCGCTGAAGGGATCGGGCGGCGCCGACCGCTTCGGGCGCGCCTTCGCGGGCGCGCCGCCGCTTGTCCCGCCCTATCGCGCGGTGCGGGTCACGGGCGCGCTGTTCCACACCCAGGGCGGCCTGGTGGTGGATGCGGGCGCCCGCGTGCTGCGCCCCGACGGCACGCCCCTGCCGAACCTGCTGGCGGCCGGCGGCGCGGCCTGCGGGGTGTCGGGGAGCCAGCCCTCCGGCTACCTCTCGGGCAACGGGCTGCTCACGGCCGTGGGCTATGGCCGGCTCGCGGGGCAGGCGGCGGCGGGCATGGTCTCGGGCGCGGGGTCGTCCGACGGTCCTGGCATCGCCTGACCGACTCGAGGCCTACGATGGGTCGCATGTCGCGGAGAACCGGCGGCCGCTTCCCCGCGACAGGGCCTCGAAGGGCGTGGCCTCTTGCCGCCGTTTCGTCCGGCCCCGGAACCCTCTACGCTGCGCCGTCTTCGGAGGTCGCTCATGGCTCTCTCCCGCGCACTCGCGGCCCTCGCGGCGGCCGCGCTCCTGTCGGCCCCGGCGCTCGCGGCCCCGGGCTGCCCCGGGGCCGTGGCCTCCCGCGGCCTGCCCATCCGCCTCGCGGCGCTTCAGGCCGACCAGGTGGCGATCACCTTCGTGGGCCACGCCACCTTCCTGATCGAGACCCCCGGCGGGGTGCGCATCGCCACCGACTACAACGACTATGTCCGCCCGGCCGTCACGCCGGAGGTCGCGACCATGAACAAGGCGCACTCGACCCATTTCTCGGCCGCTCCCGATCCACGCATCGGCCACGTCCTGCGGGGCTGGTCGCACGAGGGCGGGACGGCGCGCCACGATCTCCAGGTCGGCGACGTGCGCATCCGCAACGTGCCCACCAATATCCGCGACTCGGGCGGCGCCACGGACCATGACGGCAACTCGATCTTCGTGTTCGAGGTGGCGGACCTGTGCGTCGCGCATCTGGGCCACCTCCATCACCGCCTCACCCCGGGTCACCTGAAGGACCTCGGACGCATCGACGTGGTGCTGGTGCCCGTGGACGGCTCCTATACCCTGAGCCAGGACGACATGATGGAGGTGCTGGCCTCCCTCGACGCGCCCGTCATGATCCCCATGCATTTCTTCGGGCAGGCGACCCTGCAGCGCTTCCTCGCCAGGGCGGGCGAGCGCTGGCCTGTCGAGACCGCGCCCGGCGCGACCCTGACCGTGACCCGCGCCGGCCTGCCGGCCCGGCCCAAGGTGGTGGTCCTGCAGGGCCGTTGAGCGCGCCCGGCCTAATCCGCGTTTCCCTCACGTGAAAATCAGGGTTCCATCATGGAACCCTGACGTCCCCCCGGCGTTTCACGCGATCGGCGTCACAAGGGCGTCGGCCCCTCGGGCCGGCGGACGCCGTGAATAACGCGCCAAGCCGCAGATCCGAAGGATCGGGGAATTCATGAGTCAAGAGTCCGTGTCGCAGCTCGATGCGAAGCTGCTCCTGAAGTCGTTGCGTGCCCTGCGCCGGGGCGACTTCACGGTCCGCCTGCCGTCCGATCTGAGCGGCATCGAGGGCGAGATCGCCGAGGCCTTCAACGACGTGGTCGCGCTCAATCACGGCTTGGCCAAGGAGCTGGACCGGGTCGCGCGCGTGGTCGGCAAGGAAGGCCGCATCGGCGAGCGCGGCAAGCTCTCGGCGGCTCAAGGGTGCTGGAGCGAGTGCATCGACTCCGTCAACGCCATGATCGGCGACCTCGTCCAGCCCACGGCGGAGGTCGCCCGCGTGATCGGCTCGGTCGCCAAGGGCGACCTGTCCCAGACCATGCTGCTCGAGATCGACGGGCGGCCCCTGCGCGGCGAGTTCCTGCGCATCGGCCGCGTCGTCAACACGATGGTGGACCAGCTCAACTCCTTCGCCTCGGAGGTGACGCGCGTCGCCCGCGAGGTCGGCACGGAGGGCAAGCTCGGGGGCCAGGCGCAGGTCAAGGGCGTCGCGGGCACCTGGAAGGACCTGACCGATTCCGTGAACTCCATGGCCTCGAACCTCACAGCGCAGGTCCGCAACATCGCCGACGTCACCACGGCGGTGGCGAATGGCGACCTGTCCAAGAAGATCACGGTGGACGTGAAGGGGGAGATGCTGGAGCTGAAATCCACCATCAACACCATGGTGGACCAGCTCAACGCCTTCGCCGGCGAGGTGACGCGCGTGGCCCGCGAGGTGGGCACCGAGGGGCGCCTGGGCGGCCAGGCGCAGGTCAAGGGCGTCGGCGGCGTCTGGAAGGACCTCACCGACAACGTGAACATGATGGCCGCCAACCTCACGGGTCAGGTGCGCGGCATCGCCGACGTCGTGACGGCGGTCGCCGAGGGCAATCTCACCCGCAAGCTCACGGTGGAGGCCAAGGGCGAGATCGCGGCGCTCGCCGAGACCATCAACGGCATGATCGACACGCTGGCGACCTTCGCGGACCAGGTGACCACCGTGGCGCGCGAGGTCGGCACTGAAGGCAAGCTGGGTGGGCAAGCGAGCGTACCCGGCGCCGCCGGCACATGGAAGGACCTTACTGATAA
>DASPJU010000253.1:0-3820 GCA_035628475.1 Salinarimonas sp.
CGACCGGATCAACACCGCCATCGGCAAGGTTGCCGGCTGGGCGATCGTCGTCCTGACCCTCGCCATCTGCTACGAGGTCTTCTGCCGCTACGCCTTGCGCGCGCCCACCGAATGGGCGTTCGACGCGAGCTACATGCTCTATGGCGCGCTGTTCATGCTGGCCGGGCCCTACACGCTCGCACGCAACGCCCATGTGCGCGGGGACTTCCTCTATCGCGAATGGCCCGCGCGCCGGCAGGCGGGCCTCGACCTCCTGCTCTATTTCCTCTTCTTCTTCCCCGGCATCGTGGCGTTCGCCTGGCTCGGCTACTCGTTCACCAACATGTCGCTGGCGATGGGGGAGCGGTCGATGAACTGGCCGAGCGGCCCGCCGATCTGGCCCTTCAAGGCCCTGATCCCCGTGGTCGGCGTCCTCATGGTGTTCCAGGGCCTGGCCGAGGTCGGCCGCTGCATCATCTGCCTGCGGACGGGCGAATGGCCGCCGCGCCTCCACGACGTGGAGGAGACCGAGCGCATCATCCTCGAGAAGGCCGAGAACGACGGACTCGGCCGAGGCACCGTCTGACCCGCCCGCCACATCTCAAGACCAGGACGCACCTTCATGCTGGGGCTCGGAAATCCTGAACTGGGCGTGCTGATGCTCGTCCTCTTCATCGTCTTCATCATGCTCGGATTTCCGATCGCCTTCACGCTCATGGCGCTCGGCTTCGCCTTCGGCTACGTGGCGATGGGCGACATCGTGCTCTCGCTGGTGGTCCAGCGCGTCTACTCGGTGATGACGAACGACGTGCTCGTCGCCATCCCGCTCTTCGTCTTCATGGGCTACATCATCGAGCGGGCGAACATCCTCGACCGGTTGTTCAACGCAATCCAGCTCGCCGTCGGCGGCCTGCCGGGATCGCTCGCGGTCGCGACGCTGCTCACCTGCGCGCTGTTCGCGACCGCTACCGGCATCGTCGGCGCGGTCGTGACCCTCATGGGCCTCCTCGCCTTCCCGGCCATGCTGCGGGCGGGCTACGACGTGCGCCTGTCGGCGGGGGTGGTCTGCGCCGGCGGCTGCCTCGGCATCCTCATCCCGCCCTCCGTCATGCTCATCCTGTACGGCGCGACGGCGGGCGTGTCGGTGCCCAAGCTCTATGCCGGCGCGCTCTTCCCGGGCCTGATGCTCACCGCGCTCTACATGGCCTACGTGATCGTGCGCTGCATGATCACCCCGAGCCTCGCGCCCAAGCTCCCCGAGGAGCAACGCCGCGTGCCTTTCGCGAAGGTCGCGTGGGCGCTCGCGACCTCCTTTTTCCCCCTCGCGCTCCTGATCCTGTCGGTGCTCGGCGCCATCTTCTTCGGCATCGCCACGCCGACGGAAGCCGCGGCGGTCGGCGCGCTCGGCAGCCTGCTGCTCGCGGCGGCGTATCGCTCGTTGTCCTTCGGCAAGCTGAAGGAGAGCGTGTTCCTCACGGCGCGCACCACCGCCATGGTGTGCTGGCTTTTCGTGGGGTCCTTCATCTTCTCGTCGATCTTCGCCTTCCTGGGCGGCCACCAGCCGATCGAGCAACTCGTCAAGGCGCTCAACCTCTCGCCCTTCTGGTTCCTCATCCTCACCCAGGTCATCATCTTCATCCTGGGATGGCCGCTGGAATGGACCGAGATCGTCGTGATCTTCGTGCCGATCTTCCTGCCGCTGCTCGACGATTTCGGCATCGACCCGATCTTCTTCGGCATCCTGATCGCGCTGAACATCCAGACCTCGTTCCTCTCGCCTCCCGTCGCCATGGCGCCCTTCTATCTCAAGGGCATCGCGCCGGCGCACGTGTCCATCAACCAGATCTTCGCCGGGGTGATGCCCTTCCTCTTCCTCGTGCTCGTCGCCATGGCCCTGTTCTACACCTTCCCGCAGATCGGGCTGTGGCTGCCGAACTACCTCTACCGCTGACCCGCGAGGGTTGACGGGCGGCGGCTTTCGGCCAACAAGCGCGGCCGGGTCCGTCGCGCGGGCCTGGAGGGGCGCCTTCCCGCGATGCTGTTCAACTCCTATGCGTTCCTGCTCGGCTTCCTGCCGGCGGCGCTGCTCCTCCATTGGCTCGCGGAGAGGTTCCGGCCGGCATGGCGCCTCCCGGTGCTGCTCGCCCTCTCCTTCGTCTTCTACGGCTACTGGGACCCGCGCTTCGTCCCGCTCCTCGCCCTCTCGATCCTGGTCAACTGGGCGGTCGCCGAGGCCTTTCAGGGCACGCGCCGGACGATCCTGATTCCCCTCGCGGTCGGCTTCAACCTGCTGCTGCTGGGCGTGTTCAAGTACGCCGACTTCGCGCTGGGCCTCGCCGCGCTCCTGCCGGGCATGTCGGCGCCGCGCCTCGACATCGCGCTGCCGCTCGGCGTCTCGTTCTTCACCTTCCACCACGTGATGTACCTGGTCGACCTCAAGGCCGGTCGCGCGCCGCGCTTCGACCTGGTGCGCTACGCCCTCTACATCTCGTTCTTCCCGCAGGTGCTTGCGGGCCCGCTCGTTCGCTGGACCGAGCTGATGCACCAGCTCGACGAACGTCCCTACGCGCGCCCCGACGCCGCCGAGCGCTTCGCGCGCGGCCTGATGCTCCTTGTAGTCGGGCTCGCCAAGAAGGTGTTCGTGGGCGATCCGCTCGCAACCTATGTCAACCCGATCTTCCAGGCGGCCGCTGCCGGCAAGGCCATCACGGTGCTGGAGGCCTGGCAGGCAACGCTGGGCTTCACGTTTCAGATCTATTTCGACTTCTCGGGCTACACGGACATGGCGCTGGGCATCGCGCTGATGCTGGGCGTCGTGCTGCCGCAGAATTTCGACGTGCCCTACCGGGCGACCTCCCTCCAGGACTTCTGGCGGCGCTGGCACATGACCCTTTCGCGCTTCCTGCGCGACTACCTCTACGTCCCGCTCGGCGGCAACCGGTACGGCCTGCCGGTGCAGCTCTGGGCCCTGTTCGCCACCATGACCCTGGGCGGGCTGTGGCACGGAGCGGGGCTCACCTTCGTGGCCTGGGGCGTCGCGCACGGGGTCGGCCTCGGCGTCGTCGTCCTGTGGCGCCGGGCCGGGCTGCCGATGCCGGCGGCGCTCGGCTGGGCTCTCACCTTCGTCTTCGTGATGCTCACCTGGGTCCTGTTCCGCGCGACCACGTTCGAGGCGGCGCTCGCCATCTACAAGGGCCTGTTCGGCTTCGGGGACGTCGCCTTCGGCCGGGGCCTCAAGTGGCGCACGCTCGCGCTCGCGGCGGCGCTGGCGTGCCTGGGGCCCACCTCCTGGGCGCTCGTCCACAGGCTTCCCCCGCGGCCCTGGGTCGCGCTCGCTCTCGGCCTCCTTCTGGGGGCCGTCCTCCTCAAGCTCGGCGACGAGACGAACTATGAGTTCATCTACTTCCAGTTCTGACGCGCCTGCCTGGCGCCGCCTCGCCCTGACCCTCCCGGTGGTCGCGATCGCGGGGTTCACCGGCTTCTCGGCCTTCGGCATCGCGATCGACCCCTACGACACGGGGCGCTTCGCGCTGACGACCGTCCGCGGGGTGCCGGCCAAGACGCCGCCGCACCTGGCCAATGCGAGCCGCGCCCGGGATCCCGCCTTCGACGCGGCGATCATCGGCAACTCGCACATCCAGCTCGTCGACCCGCAGGCGCTCAGCCGCGCCTCGGGCGCCTCCTTCACGTCGCTCGCCACGCCCGGAAGCGTGCCGCGCGAACAGGCCTTGCTCCTGCGCTTCTTCCTCGACCACCGGCAGAGCCCGCCCAAGGCCCTCGTGGTGGGGCTCGACAACACCTATTGCTTCCCGCATGTCGGCGAGCCGCCGAAATACCCCTT
>DASPJU010000254.1:0-5141 GCA_035628475.1 Salinarimonas sp.
GAGCGCGAGTTCGAGCGCCATCTCCAGCCCGCCGCCCAGCGCTCAGGGCTCAGGGCCTGGGCGTTCCTGGCCCGGCGCCCGGCGCTCTACCGGCTCGCCACGCGCCTCGCGATCGGGGCGCTGGCGCTCGCCGGGCGCGCCAGGGGCCGCTTCGCCCGCCTGCCGCTGGCGGGGGGCTGGACGAAGCACCGCGACTTCCCGGCGCCCCAGGGCGGCACCTTCCAGGAGCGCTGGCGCCGGGAGCGGAGGGCCGGGTGATGGACGAGCGCCGGCCCCCGGACCGCGACGGCCTCTACGAGACGGACTTCTTCCGCTGGACCCAGGAGCAGGCCGCGGCCCTGCGGCGCGCGGCCGCCGAGCGGGTGAACGCGCCCCTCGATTGGGAGAACCTGGCCGAGGAGATCGAGAGCTTGGGCAAGCGCGACCGGCGGGAGATGAGAAGCCGCATCAGAAGCATCATCGAGCACCTCGCGAAGCTTGCGGCCTCGCCCGCCCAAGATCCCCGAGAGGGATGGCTGGACGAGGTCGAGACGCAGCGCAGCGACCTCGAGCAGGTGCTGCGCGACAGCCCGAGCCTCAGGCGCGACGTCGCTCCGGTGGTCGAGGATGAGCTCGACCGTGGCTTCAAGGCCGCCGCGACCGCGCTTCGCCGGCACGGCGAGCCGGAGGGCCGCCTGATCCCCTGGAAGCAGCGCGGCTTCACGCCGGACGAGGTGCTCACCCCCGGCTGGTTTCCGTCACAAGACCCGACACAAGCGAGCCAGGACCCTCGATGACCTCCGCCCGCGACGACATCCTCGCCAATATCCGCCGCTCGCTGGGCGTCTCGGGGGCCGAGCGCACCCGGCGCGGGGTGGTGGACGAGCGCCTCGAGCGGGCGCCCAAGGGCGTGATCCCGGCCCGGGGCCAGGTCTCGGGGCGCGAGCGCCTCGATCTCTTCCGCGCCCAGGTCGAGGCGGCGCTCGCCACGATCACGGAGGTCGCGAGCGCGGCGGACGTGCCGGCCGCCGTGGCGGAGTACCTGCGCGGCCACAACCTGCCGGCGACGATCCGGCGCGGCGACGACCCGCGGCTCGCCGCCATGCCCTGGGACGGGACGGCGCTGGAGGTCGCGACGGGGGTGAGCGCGGGGCGCGACCTCAACGCCGTCTCCCACGCCTTCGGGGCGGCGGCCGAGACCGGGACGCTCGTCATGGTGTCGGGTCCCGACAACCCCTCCACCCTCAACTTCCTGCCCGACAACCACATCGTCGTGGTGGACGCCCGCGACGTGCGCGGCGACTACGAGAGCGCGCTCGCGCGCGTGCGCATGGCCTACGGCAAGGGCGAGATGCCCCGCACCGTGAACTTCATCACCGGCCCCTCCCGCTCGGGCGACATCGAGCAGACGCTCCTGCTGGGGGCCCACGGCCCGCGGCGGCTGCACGTGATCGTGGTGGGCGGGTAATCCCCCTCTTCCGATGGGAGAGGGATGCGCGAAGCGCCGAGGGGGTGAGGGAGCCGCCGCGAGGTTCGTGACGGGCGCCCCCTATCGTCCCCGGGCTTGACCCGGGGACCCGGCCCCACGCGCAACTGGGTGGCCGGGTCAAGCCGGGCCACGACAAGCGGAGAGGCCGAGGGCGCGTCCCAATCAGGCCGTTCTCACCTCGTCCCTCCCTCCTCCGGGAAAGGCCTCCGTCCCAATCCGACCCCCTCCCCGTCCGGCCGCCTGCACGCTTCCTTCACTGCGTCCTGCCAGGGTGCGTTAAGGTTAAAGCTCCGAGGCCCGGATGCGTCGCGTCGCCCTGTCCCACCTCGCCGCCCTCGCGGCGCTCCATGCCTGGCCGGCCCTGGCCCTCGATCCGAAGCCGCAAGGCCCGCCGGCGCCGGTGGAAGCCCCGGCGCAGAAGCCCGCCGAGGCGCCCCAGCCCATGGGCCCGCCGATCCCAGCCGAGCTGCGCCAGGCCGCCCCGGTCCGCCCCGTGCCCCCGCCCGTCAAGCTGTCGCAGGACCCGCGCCCGACGCTGACGGCCGAGACGCATCTGGCGACGCTGCGGGCCGCGGAAGCCTATCGCGTGCTCGCCGAGGGCGGCGGTTGGCCGGTCCTGCCCACCGGCATCGTCCTGAAGACGGGCGACCGGGGCGCGCAGGTGGCGGCCCTCAAGGCGCGCCTGGCCGCGACGGACGACCTCGCCTATGCCGACCTCCCGGGCGAGGCCTTCGACGCGAAGGTGGCGGACGCGGTGCGCCGCTTCCAGGCCCGCCACGGCCTGCCCGAGACGGGCGTGGTCGCGGCCCGCACGCTCGCGGCCCTCAACGTGCCGGCGGAGGTCCGCGCCCGCCAGCTCGCGGGCTCGGCCCGGCGCCTGGCCGAGTCGCGCTTTCCCTTCGGCGAGCGCTACGTGGTGGTGAACATCCCCGCCGCCACGGTGGAGGCGGTGGAGGGGGCCAAGGTGGCGCGGCGCTACGTCGCCGTGGTGGGCAAGCGCGAGCGCGCCTCGCCCACGATCGAGGCCCGCATCCAGAACGTGAACTTCAACCCCACCTGGACCCTGCCGGTCTCGATCGTGCGGAAGGACATCCTGCCGCGCCAGCGCAAGGACCCGCGCCACCTCGCCAAGATGCACATCCGCGTCCTGGACGGCCAAAACCGGGAGATCGACCCGGCCGCCCTCGACTGGTCCGCAGACGCGCCCCTGCGCTACACCTTCCGGCAGGACCCCGGCGCCGCGAACTCGCTTGGCCAGGTGCGCATCGACATGCCCAACAAGCTCGCGGTCTACCTGCACGACACGCCCTCCAAGGGCCTGTTCGCCCGCGACGACCGCTTCCATTCCTCGGGCTGCGTGCGCGTCGCCGACGTGCGGGCCTTCGTGGAATGGCTGCTTCAGGGCACCCCGAACCCCGACGCCCCGGGCGGGCCGGGCGCCTGGGGCGGGCCCGAGATCGACGCGGCCATCGCGGCCGGCACGAGGCGCGACGTGCGCCTCAAGCGCGAGATCCCCGTGGCCTGGGTCTATCTCACGGGCTATGCCGGCGCCGACGGCGCGGTGCATTTCCGCGACGACGTCTACGGGCTCGACCGCCCCGACGCGGCGCCCCTGCCTGCCCCCGCCTCGGACGACCTCGTCACCTCCTCGATCCGCCGGCGCACGCCGTAGGCGACGGCGCCTGCGTCAGCGCACCGCGCCCATCGGGGACCGCCCGGGGTGGCGCCCGCCTCCGTGCGGGGCTAACCTGTTGGAGTCGCACGCAGTTTACAACACTTCCAAACTGGCACCATGATCGTCTGCTCCTGCAACCGGCTTTCCGACGGCGACGTGCGCGGCTGCCTCGAGGGCGGGGACGGCGCCTGCCCCCGCACCCCCGCCCAGGTCTATCGCTGCCTCGGCTGCAGCCCCCAATGCGGCCGCTGCGCCGCCACGATCCGCCAGATCATGGACAAAGCCCTCGCGGCCGCGGCCGAGACGGCCTGCGCCCGCGGCTGCTGCGGGGCCGGCGCGGCCTCGCTCGCCGGCATCGCGGCGGCCCCCGATCTCGCCTGATCGGGCGCCGCCTTCCCTAGCGGAACATTCCGGCTCCGCTCCGCTTTAAGGCTGGAGGCGCCCGTGCGCCGAGCCTGAAGCGAGAGGACCGATGAAGGGCGACCCGAAGGTCATCGACTATCTCAACCGCGGCCTGCGCAGCGAGCTGACCGCGGTCAACCAATATTGGCTGCATTACCGGCTGCTCGAGGATTGGGGCTATCTCGACCTCGCCAAGACCTGGCGCAAGGAGTCCATCGAGGAGATGGGCCATGCCGACCGCTTCGTCGAGCGCATCATCTTCCTCGACGGCTTCCCCAACCTCCAGGTCCTGGATCCCCTGCGCATCGGCCAGAACGTCCAGGAGATCATCGAGTGCGACCTCGCCGCCGAGCACGAGGCGCGCGCGCTCTATCTCGAGGCCGCCAAATACTGCGACGAGGTCAACGACCGCGTCTCGAAGCGCCTGTTCGAGGACCTCGCCGTGGACGAGGAGGGGCACATCGACTTCCTGGAGACCCAGCTGGAGCTGATCTCGCAGATCGGCCTGCAGCTCTACGCCCAAAAACATGTCGGAGGCCTCGACCATGACGGATGACCGCATCGACACCCGCCGCGTCGTCGTGACGGACGCCGCCGAGACGAGGCCGCACCGCCCCGCGGCCATCGCGATGGACCCCTACGCGGACGCGCAGGACAAGGGCACGGGCGGCTCCTACGACAACGTCATCAAGGCCCTGCACTGGACCATCGTGGCCCTGGTGCTGATGCAGGTCTTCATCGGCTACACGCTCGCCGGCGACGAGCCCGGCCGGCCCTCGGGCTACATCCTGGGCTTCCACATGGGCACGGGCGCCACGATCCTGGCGATCATGCTCTTCCGCCTCGGCTGGCGCCTCACCCATCTCCATCACGTGCCGCCGAGCCCCAAGGACCTGCCGCGCTGGCTCCAGATCGTGTCGCGGGCGAACCATTATTATTTCTACGCCGCGCTGATCGCGATGCCGGTGCTCGGCCTGGCCTGGGCCTCGGCGCGGGGCTGGCAGCCGACCTATTTCGGCCTGTTCCCCCTGCCGCGCATCCTGCCCGAGGGCTCGCCGCTGGGCGACCTCGCGGCCGCCGGCCACAGCTGGCTCGCGCTCCTGACCGTCGCGGCGGTGGCGCTCCACGCCACGGGCGCGCTCTATCACCGCTTCGGCAAGCACGACCGCGTCCTCCACCGGATGCTGCCCTCCCGGCGGGCCTGACGGCCCGCACGGCGCCACCCCGGATTCAGGGCTTGCGCGCGGCCCCGCCCGCGTGCATCCCCGCCGGGTGACCCAGGACCGCGCCTATCCCCCTCGCCCCCTGCTCGGCGCCAGCGTCGCGGTGTTCCGCGGCGGCCGCGTGCTCGTCGCGGCGCGGGCCAGGCCCCCGGGCCAGGGGCTCTTCAGCCTGCCGGGCGGCCTCGTGGAGCCTGGCGAAACCCTCGCGGAGGCGGCCCTGCGGGAGCTGCGCGAGGAGGTGGGGGTCGAGGCCCGGATCCTCGGCTTCGTCGACCATGTCGAGGTGATCGAGCGCGACGGCATGGATCGCGTCCGGCACCATTTCGTTGTATGCGCTCATGCGGCGCGCTGGATCGCGGGCGAGCCCGCCGCC
>DASPJU010000255.1:0-2292 GCA_035628475.1 Salinarimonas sp.
GAGACGATCGTGCAGCGCAGCTCGCCCTGCAGCCGCAGGAGATCGTCGTTCAGGCGAAAGCGCGTGATCTCGTCGAGCGCCGCGAAGGGCTCGTCCATGAGCAGCAGCTTCGGCTTGAGCGAGAGGGCGCGGGCGATGGAGACCCGCATCTTCATGCCGCCCGACAGCTCGCGCGGACAGGCGTGGTGGAAGCCCGACAGGCCCACGAGGTCGAGGCAGCGGTCGATGGCGCCCTGGGCGTTCCGGCGCGCCACGCCGCGCAGCCGCAGGGGGAGCCAGACATTGTCGGCCACGCTCGCCCAGGGCATCAGGGTTGGCTCCTGGAACACGAAGCCGATCTCGCCCCGGTGGTCGACGCCCGCCCGCGAGCCAGGCCACTCGACGCGGCCCGAGCTGGGATCGATGAGCCCGGCGAGAATGCGAAGCGCCGTCGACTTGCCGCAGCCCGAGGGCCCCAGCAGCGACACGAACTCGCCCGGCCGGATGTCGAGGTCGAGCCCGGCCAACGCCGTGGTGCCGTTGGCGAAGGTCTTGCGCACGCCCCGCAGGGAGACGAGGGAACCGCCCCCCTCTCCTGGGTGGGAGAGGGTCTGGGGGTTGGGGGTCGAACCAGCTTGCACGGCGTCTCCGCTTGCCGATCGAGGCGCTGGAGTTCTGTCGGTGGATGGCCGGGTCGAGCCCGGCCATGACACAGGTGGGAGCGGGAAGCGAACCTCCCGGCGTGATCCCTCACCCCCGGCCCCTCTCCCATCCATGAGAGGGAAAAGGGCTCAGTTCTTGGGCCGCAGGTCGAGGCCGACGCCCTTGTTCACGAACTGGAGCGTGTAGCTCTTCTTGTGGTCGAGATCGGCCTTGAAGAGGCCCGCCTTCACCATCTTGTCGAAGAAGCTCTTCATGCGCGCGTCCGTCATGGCGCCGATGCCCGACTTCAGGGTGTCGCCGGAATCGACGATGCCGTATTCCTTCATCTTGGCGATCGAGTAGGCGATCTGCTCGTCCGTCATCTCGGGATTGTCCCGCTTGATGGCGGCGTTGGCGGCCTTGTTGTCCCCGTAGAGATAGGTGTACCAGCCCGTCGCCGAGCCGTCGACGAAGCACTGGACCACCTCCGGCCGCTTCTCGACGAGCTCGCGCCGGGTCTCGATCGTGGTGGCGTAGGTGTCGAAGCCGCTGTCGGCGAGCAGGTGCACGACCGCCTTCACCCCCGCCTTCTCGACCTTGGCGGGCTCGGAGGTGAGATAACCCTGCATCACCGCGCGCTTGTTGGCGAGGAACGGCGCGGCGTTGAAGGTATAGGGCTTGGTCTGCTCCTCGCGGAAGCCGAACTCCGTCTTCATCCATTGGAAGTAGGTGGCGAGACCCTCCTTCGAGACCAGGATGTCGTTCGATTTCTTCAGGTCCTCGAACCTGTCGAAGCCCTGGTCGGGATGGGCGATGAGGACCTGGGGATCCTTCTGGAAGGTGGCCGCGACCACGAGGGTGGGGATGTTCTCCTGCACGGCCGAGAAGGCCTGCACCATGTTGCCGCCCATGTAGAAGTCGATGCGGCCCACGGGCAGCAGCATGCGGTTGTTGGCCTGGGGACCGCCGGGCACGATCTCGACCTCGAGGCCGCAGCGGCGATAGGTGCCGTCGGCCACCGCCTGGTAATAGCCGCCGTGCTCGGCCTGGGCGACCCAGTTGGTGCCGAACCGGACCTTGGCCGGGGCCTGCGCCGCAGCGGTCGCGGTGAGCGCCCCCAGGACCGCGGCCGCCGCGAGAGCCTGCTTCCACATCGTCATCGTTCGCCTCCAGTGCCTCTCGATTGAGCACGTCGCCTTCGCCCGGTGGGGGCATAGCTTGACGGTTGCGGGTTCGCAAATCCCGTGCCGCCGCTTGCCAGCGGCGGGGCCGTCCCTATGCTGCACCGGCAACGCTTCCCATGGCAATCGGACAAAGATGCGCGCGCTCAATCCCGCCTCCATCCGGCGCCCCTTCGCGGCCTATTCCCATGGCGTCGAGGTGCCGGCCGGCGCCCGCCTGGTGCTGGCCTCCGGCCAGCTCGGCATCGCTCCGGACGAGACCGTCCCGGAGGACGCGGGGGCGCAGGCCGAGCTGTGCTTCGAATCGATCCGCGCCATCCTGGCCGAGGCCGGGATGGGCCCCGCCGACATCGTGCGGATCAACGCCTTCGTGACGGACCGGGCCCACATGGCGGGCTACATGGCGGCGCGCGACCGCTTCGTGGGGAGCCCGCCCCCCGCCTCGACCCTCGTCATCGTGTCCGGCTTCACCCGCCCCGAGTTCAAGGTG
>DASPJU010000256.1:0-7343 GCA_035628475.1 Salinarimonas sp.
GCTCGAGGCGGTAGGCCGAGTCCCAGAACATCCACTCGAGCCGGGCGGCCGTGGCGAAGGCTTCGTGCATGCGCGCCACGAGACCTGTGGAGGCGCCCTCGGCCGCCGCGTCCGCCGCCGCGATCACCGCGCGCACCGCGTCGTGGAACTCCTCGCCCGCATAGGTGTCGATCCAGGCCTGATAGGGATTGCCGACGGCCGCCCGCCCGTGGATGTCGCGCCCGACCTCGGCATAGATCCAGAAGCAGGGCAGCAGCGCCGCGAGCACGACCTCGAAGGGCTCCGCATGGGCCGTGGCGAGGAGATAGGAGACGTAGTGGTGCGCGCCCGGCGAGACCGGCGTCGCCGCGAAGGCCTCCGCGTCGATGCCGTAATCGCGGAAGAACCCGCCATGCAGCGAGCGTTCCACCACGATCGCGACCTCGGCGGCCCTGGCGAAATGCACGATCCCGTCGGGGGTCGGCGCCTTGGCGGCGGCCAGCGCCAGCGCCCGACCGAAGGCGACGAGATAATGCGCGTCCTGGACGATGTACTGGGTGAAGCGGGCGCGATCGAGGGTGCCGGCCGCGAGCTCCGCGTTGAACGGCATCGTGCGGATCGCCTCGTAGACGGCGGCATTGCGCGCCCAGGCGTCTTGGGAGAAGGACAAGGAACGGCTCCGGCGAATCGGGCGATGAGAGTGGACTGGATCGACGATGCGGGCGAGGGCCCCGTCGGGATGCCCGCTGCGATGGCAGGCTTTCGCGACCGGCGGACCCTTCTCGCGGATCTCGCCGGGCGTGCGCTCGGCGGCCCCGTCGCGATCCGCCACCGCGAGGGCTTCGCGCCGCGCCTGCCCGACGATGCGGTTCGGGTCTCCTGCGCGAGCCGGGAGGGCCTCGCGGCGGCGGCGATCGCACGGGGGCCGGTCGGGATCGACGTGGAGGCCGTCGTGGCAATCGATCCGCCTTACGTGGTGCTGCACCCGGACGAGGCGCGCTTCCTCCGCGCTCTGCTGCCCGACAAGGTGCCGCGCGGCTTCGCGCGACTCTGGGCCGTGAAGGAGGCCTACCTCAAGGCGCTGCGGCGGGGCCTGTCCCGGGAGCCGTCGACATTCTGTGTGACGCTACTCGCCGACGGCGCGCGGATCGACGATCCGGGGCAGGGCGGGGCGCTGGTCGAGACGCGGTGGGTCTCGCGGGGCGTTCGCGAATGGGCTGTCGCCGTGGTGCTGCTCCCCTCTCCCGAATGGGAGAGGGGTCGAGGGTGAGGGTGCGCGGGCCGGAGGTGCGCTGAACGGAGCCGCCGCCCCACGTTCCATTCCCGGGCTTGTCCGGAGAATCCAAAGGTACGGCGAAGCTGGATGGCCGGGTCAAGCCCGGCCAGGACAAGCGGGGTTCAGCGAACCTCCCGACCTGGGCACCCCCATTCCCAGCCCCTCTCCGGCCGGGGGAGGGGACCTCCCTCTCACTCGTCCAGCCGGGCGATGAGGCTCGACGTGTCCCAGCGGCCGCCGCCCATCTTCTGGACCTCGGCGTAGAACTGGTCGACCAAGGCCGTGACGGGGAGCTGCGCCCCGTTACGCCGGCCCTCGCTCAGCACGATGCCGAGGTCCTTGCGCATCCAGTCGACCGCGAAGCCGAAATCGAACTTGCCCTGGTTCATGGTCCGGCCGCGATTCTCCATCTGCCAGGAGCCCGCCGCGCCCTTGGAGATGACGTCGAGCACCGCCTCGACGTCGAGGCCCGCGCGCTTGCCGAAATGAATCGACTCCGCGAGCCCCTGGACGAGCCCGGCGATGCAGATTTGGTTCATCATCTTGGCGAGCTGCCCCGAGCCCGCGGGGCCGAGCAGCCGACAGGCGCGAGCGAAGGACATGATGACCGGCTCGGCGCGGGCATAGACCGCCGCGTCGCCGCCGCACATCACCGTGAGCACGCCGTTCTCGGCCCCTGCCTGCCCGCCCGAGACGGGTGCGTCGACGAAGCCGAACCCGCCCCGCGAGGCGAGCTCCGCGAGCTCGCGGGCGACCTCCGCGGAAGCCGTGGTATGGTCGACGAAGACCGCGTCGCGGCTCATGCCGTGAAAGGCGCCGTCCGGGCCCATGGTGACCCCGCGTAGGTCGTCGTCGTTGCCCACGCAGGCGAAGACGATCTCCTGGTCGCGCGCGGCCTCCTTCGGGGTCGCGGCCATGCGCCCGCCATGCTCGCCGACCCAGGCCTCCGCCTTGGCGGCGGTGCGGTTGTAGACGGTGACCTCGTGGCCCTTGGCCTTGAGGTGGCGCGCCATGGGGTAGCCCATGACGCCGAGACCCAGAAACGCGACCTTCGCCATCGTGCGATCCTTCACAGGGGAGTGCCGCACCGTTCTAGGCGATCGGCGGCCCCTGGGGGAAGGGAATCGTCCCGCTCCGCCACGTGCGATCGGCCCGATCCCCGGGCGACGGGATGGCGGGAGGGTCGGGCTACAGCCGGTACGCCGTGCGAAACCCGCCCCAGTGGCGGCCCAGCGCCCGGATCGGAGCGTCGACCTCGCGCAGCATCACCATCTGGCCGCCGCCCATGTCGCGGGCATAGGCCTGGACCAGGAAGGGACGCGCGGAGCGGGCGGCAGCGATGCCGGCGCGGTCGTCGAAGATGCGCTTGTTGCGGCTGTTGGCGGTGTTCCAGACGGGATCGCCCGGGCGCTGCGGCTGCGAGACCCGCCGGTTATGGACGGGCACGTAGCCGTTCCGATCGACCGCGATGCAGAAGATCATGCGGTTGTCGGACGCCAGCAGGGGCTCCAGGATGCCCGGAAGGATCGTCTCCAGCGCCGCCGTGGCGGCGGTCTCGTACTGGGCCGGGTCCGTGCCGGCGACAGGCTTGTAGTCGGTGTCGAAGAGCGCCTCGCGGGTCAGGCGTCCCGAGCGCACCGCCTCCTCGAAGGCGGCGGCCGTGCGCGCCGCCGCGTCGCGGACGATCTCGATGAGCGGCCGGTACTCGGCCTCGATCTCGCCGACGAGCCGGTCGACCCGCGTCCGGGCGTCGCCGTCGATCCCTTCGAAGCTGCAATGCAGGCCCATGGAGCTCGTCCCGACCACCCGGGCCCGGACGCGTCCCAGGCGCTCCACCTCCAGGTCGAGCGTATCGCCGGACTTGGCGCGCGCGCCTTCCGGCGCGGCGAGGAGCAGGCCCCCGCGGCCGATGTCGACGGTCCGGGTCGCGGCGCCGCGCCAGGTCGCGCGAAGCTCGCTGGGGAAGCGGTCATGCGAGCGCCGGTCGCCGACCTCGTTGGCGCGCATCACCGCGACGAAGCGCTGGCCGAGCGCCTTGGCGAGGGCGTTGGCTTGGCCCGCCGCCTGCGCAGCCTGGGCCGCGCGCGCCGCCGCGTCGCTCGCCGCGGCGTCCGCCTCGCGAGCCTGGCCGCTCACCTGACCAACGAAGGCCGAGGACTCGGAGGCGCGGATAGCGAGCTCCTGGATCGCCGCGCCCTGGTCGCCGACGGCGCCCTGCACCCGCTCGAAGACCGGCGCCACGTCCTGGATGCGCGACACCACGGATTCGACCGCCTGGATGGAGCTGCCGGCGCTCTCGCGCAGCCGCGCGATACGGGCCCGAATGTCGTTGGCGGCGTTCCCGGTCTCGACGGAGAGCGACTTGACCTCGGAGGCCACCACGGCGAAGCCGCGTCCGGCTTGGCCCGCGCGCGCAGCCTCGATGGTGGCGTTCAGCGCGAGGAGGTTGGTCTGGCGCGCGACGGCCGCGATCGTGTCGACGATGCCCACGATCTCGTCCGTCGCCCGTGCGAGCTCGGCGATCAGGGCGTTGGCGTCGCGGGCGCTGCCGACCGCCTCGCCGATCCGGGCGGTGGCGACGCCCATGGCGCTGGTGATCTCGCCCGAGGTGGCGGCGAGCTGCTCGGTCGAGGCGGCGAGCGCCGTGGTCTGGGCGGCGGCGCCGCGCCCTGCCTCCACGAGGGCCGCGAGGCAGCCCTGGATGTGACCGAGGTCCGCCTGGGCGGCGCCGACCTGGACGCTGGAGGCGTCGATCGCCTGGGAGACGGCGCCGATGGCATGCAGAACGTCGGCCTCAAGCGTATCGACGAGCTCTCCGTCGAGGCGCGCTGCAGAAGGGGCCGGATCGGGAGGAGAGGGGCTCTGGGCACCCACCGGCTCCGCCTCGACCGGTTCGGTCGTCCGTCGGAAGGCGGCGAGGGATAGCTGTCGCATGGATCACCGGAGGAGACGCAATGTCGCAAGGCTTGCGGCAGCCCGGTTAAGGGGCTCTTAAGTCAGGGGTTCGGGCGTCCCGTGGGGAAAAGCCAAGACCCGTCTTGGCGCGGCCTCGCGCGGCCGTTGACGAAACGTCAAGCGGGAGGCGCGTGGGCGGCGCCCCACGCGCGCAAGGCTCCCCGACCTCGCCGCGGCCGTGCTCTTTCGCGGGTCGACCGGGCCGCGAAAGCGGCGTAACAGAAGCGCCCATCGAGCGGAGACCGACCCGTGAACGCCGCCAGCGACAACCGGCGGGGCATCCTGGCGATGTGCGCCGCCATGGCGCTCTTCGTCGGCAACGACACCCTCCTCAAGATCGCCACCGCCGACCTGCCGCCGGGCCAGATCATGGCCGTGCGCGGCCTGTTCGCCTCCGCGCTCGCGGGCGCCCTGGTGCTGGCCTTGGGCGAGGGCGCTCGGCTGGGCGGCCTCGCCCGGCCGGTGGTGCTCCTGCGGGCGGGCCTCGAGGGGCTGGTCGCCTTCCTCTACATTTCCAGCCTCGCGGTCCTGCCGCTCGCCAACATCACGGCGATCCTGCAGGCGACCCCCATCATCATGACCCTGATGGCCGTGGCGCTGGGCCTCGAGCGGGTGGGCTGGCGGCGCTGGAGCGCCATCGTGGTGGGCTTCTGCGGCGTGCTCCTCATCGTGAGGCCCGATCCGAGCGCCTTCGACGTCTACGCGATCGTGGCGCTGCTCTCGGCCGTCGTCGTGGCCCTGCGCGACCTCGTGACCCGGCGCATCGCGGCCGAGGTGCCGACCGTGGTCGTGACCCTGTCCACGACCGCCGCCGTCGGCCTGGCGGGAACAGCGGTCGGCTTCGTGGAGGCGTGGCGGCCGCTCGGGGTGCGCGAGGTCGCGCTTCTCGGGGCTGCGGCCGTTCTGGTGACGGCCGGCAACCTGTGCATCATCGTGGCGTTCCGCCGCGCCGCGGTGTCGGTGGTCTCGCCCTTCCGCTACACGATCGTGGCCATGGCGCTGGTGCTCGGCTTCCTGGTCTTCGGCGAGGTCCCCGACCCCCTCGCGGCCGCCGGCATCGGCCTCATCGCGGCGAGCGGCCTCTACACGATCCATCGCGACGGCGTGCGCCGCCGGCAGCTGACGCGGGAGGCCTCCGCATGAGGGAGAGGCCCGCCGACGCCGCGAGCAGGCGCCCGCCGCTGCCGATCCTCGTGGCGATCTCGATGCTGCAGCCCTTCGCGCTCAACGTGCTCGCCCCGGCGACCCCGGGCCTGAGCCGCTCGCTGGGCATCGACTACGCCACGATCCAGCTTACCCTGACGGTCTATCTCGTCGCGGTCGCGGCCACGCAGCTCGTCGTGGGGCCGATCTCGGACCGGATCGGCCGGCGTCCCTGCGTGCTCGCCGCCATCGCGCTCTTCCTCGCGGGCTCGGCCCTGGGAGCCGCCGCGACGGGCGTCGAGACGCTGCTGCTCGCCCGCATCGTCCAGGGCGCGGGCGGCGGCACCTGCTTCGCGCTGGCCCGCGCCATGGTGCGCGACACCTCCTCGCCCGCGGAATCGGCGAGCCTCATCGGCTACGTGACCATGGGCATGGTGGTGGCGCCCATGGTCGCCCCGCTGGTCGGCGGGTTCCTCGACGCGCGCTTCGGCTGGCGCGCCATCTTCCTGGCCTGCGCGGTCCTGACCCTCGGCGTCGGGGCCGCGGCGGTCATGCTCCTGCGCGAGACCGCGCCCCGGGGCACCCGGGGCGCACCGGGCGGCGTGGGAGGCGGCTTTCCGCTGCTGGCGCGCGACCCAGGCTTCGTGGCCTATACCCTGACGCTCGCCCTGACCTCCGCGGGCTTCTTCGCCTTCATCGCCGGCGCGCCCTTCGTGGTCGTGGAGGTGATGGGCCGCTCCCCCGACGTCTACGGAGTGTATTTCGTGGCGACCGCCGGCGGCTACATGGTGGGCAACTTCCTCACCGGACGGCTCGGCCGCCGGATCGGCTACGAGCGCCTCGTCTCCTGGGGGACGCTGATCTCCCTCGCCTCGGTGGGGCTCGCGCTGGCGCTGGCGCTCGCGCTGCCCTGGACCCCCGCGCTCCTGTTCTTGCCGCTCATCGGCAACTCGGTGGGGAACGGGCTTACCATCCCCGGCGCGACCGCCGCCGCCTTGTCGGCCCGGCCGGAGGTCGCTGGCACGGCCGCCGGGATCGTGGGGGCGTCCCAGCTCGGCCTCGGCGCCGCGGCAGCGTTCGCGATGGGGCACGCCGTCCCGCTCTGGCCGCCGATCCTGGTGGCCGTGATGTTCGGCTTCGCCGTCGTGAGCGTGATCGCCTTCCGGCTGGGTCGACGAAAGACAGGTTGAGGACACGCCCGTCTGGCTTGTGCGGGAGGGGCCGTTCAGCTAATGAGCCCGCAAAGCACAAGCGTTGCATGCATGACTGCCATGCAGGGAACCCCTAGCCGGGATCCCGAGGGGTGAGGAACGAGCCTTGACGGGACTTCTCGGAGTGAGCCGCGCGATCGACGCGGTCAATGAGTGGATCGGGCGCGTCACCGCCTGGGCGATCGTGGTCGCGGTGCTGGTCTCGGCGGTCAACGCGGTGGTCCGCAAGGTGTTCGGGACCTCCTCGAACGCTTGGCTCGAGCTGCAATGGTACCTGTTCGGCGCCGTGTTCATGCTCTGCGCCGCCTGGTGCTTCAAGGCCAACGAGCACATCCGGATCGACATCATCTCCAGCCGCTATTCCAAGCGCGCCCGCGACCGGATGGAGGTGTTCGGCCACCTCTTCTTCCTCGCGCCCTTCGTGGCCGTGATGCTCTACACGTCCTGGCCCTTCGTGGTGAACTCCGTGCGCTCGGGCGAGATCTCGACCAACGCGGGCGGCCTGATCATCTGGCCCTCCAAGATCCTCATCCTGGCGGGCTTCATCCTCCTGGCGGCGCAAGGCGTATCGGAGCTCATCAAGCGCATCGCGATCATGCGCGGCGAGCTCGAGGACACCGCGGGATCGGGCGGCCATCACGCCGCCGCGGAGGCCGAGGCCGAGCGCCTGCTGGCCGAGCAGGCCGCCGAGCGCGAGCGCGACGCCCATCCCGGCATCTCGGGCCAGCACCCCACCAAGTGATCTGACGGGCCGCGGGCCCCCTCCGGAGCGTACCTCC
>DASPJU010000257.1:0-9224 GCA_035628475.1 Salinarimonas sp.
CAGCGATCGAGGCATAGGCGACCGGCGCCGCCTGCATGGTCGCGAGGTCGCGCACCAGGGTCGGGGCGTCGGCGAAGTAGAGCACCCAGGCGCCGCCGGTCCACCAGGCGATGGCGAGCCACAGCCCATGCTTGAGAGCGCGCTTCTTCAGCTTGTCGATCGTCCAGGGCGCGGCGTCGAGCCTCAACCGCTCGCGCCGGTCGCCCTCGACCATGCGCTCGACGGCGAGGAAGAGGTCGGTCCAGACCGTCTGCGGGCAGAAATAGCCGCACCAGACCCGACCCGCGACCGCGTTCATCAGGAACAGCGTGAAAGCCGCCAGGATGAGGAGTCCCATGACATAGGTCACCTCCTGCGGCCAGAGTTCGATGAAGAAGAAGTAGAAGCGGCCCCGCTCCAGGTCGATCAGAACGGCCTGCGATGGCTCGTGCGGGCCGCGGTCCCAGCGCAGGAAGGGCAGGAGGTAGTAGACGCCGAGCGCGATGGCGAGCACCGTCCATTTGACGGTGCGGAACGTCCCCCGGACGGACTGCGGCTGGATCTTGCGGCGCGCCTCGTAGAGGGCCTCCCCTCCGGGGCGGGCGGGCTGGGCGGCCTCCGCGTAGGCGCGCCTGCGGCCGTCGAGCAGCGTCGTGCGGCGGGGGGCGGGGGTTGCTTGGGTCTCAGGCATGGGGTCCCGGTCGCCTCATCGGCGGCTACACGGCCCGTTTGTGCCGCGCGGGACGGAGCGGCGCTTTGATCTGGCGCAAGTCAGCGACCTGCGGGCCGCCGAACAAAAGATGGCGTCGCCAGGAAGACGGCCAGCATGGCGGCATAGACCGCCCCGCGCGCCGTGGCGAAATCCGCGAGATAGGCGGCGGCGCTTAGGCCCCGGAGCCCGGTCGCGACCGCGAGGTCGCCGGCTTGCTGCAGCGATAGGGCGACCGCTCCCATGCCCAGACGCGAGAGGGCGTCCGGCGGCACATCGAACCTCTCGACCGCCCAGCGCGCCGCGAGGACGATGACGACGAGCAAAGCTGGCGCCTCGAGGAGAACCGCGCCCGTCTCGCCAAGCACGGGCGCGGCCAGGAGCGTGCGGGCTGCCCCGAGGCAGAATGCGGCGGCGAAGACGAGCGCGAAGTAGGCCGCGCCCGCCTTCGTCGCCCTTGTCACGTCCCGCCGCCGAGGCTGTGGACGTAGATCGCCAGGGAGCGGATCGTCGTCGGGTCAAGCCGCCCCTCCCAGGCCGGCATGACGCCCTTGCGGCCGTTGCGGACGCTCGCCATGACCTGCTCGGGCGACGAGCCGTAAAGCCAGATGGCGTCGGTGAGGTCCGGCGCGCCCAAATCCCGGTTCCCCTTTGCGGCGTCTCCGTGGCAGGAGGCGCAGTTCTGGGCGAAGATCTTTCCCCCGTCCTCGATCTTCAGCTTCGGGTTGAACGCCCGGCCGGAGAGGGACAGCACGTAGTTGGAGACGCCTTCGATCTCGGCCCGGTTCAGGATGCCGTCGCGGCCGAAGGCGATCATCTCGCCCGCTCGGGTGTCGGCGTGGGTGCCGCGGGCCCCGAAACGGATCGTCTGCTCGATGTCGGCAAGCGACCCGCCCCACAGCCACTCGTCGTCTTGAAGGTTCGGGTAGCCGGTCCGGCCCGTGGCGCCGACGCCGTGGCACGACGCGCAATTGTCGCCGAAAGCCGCCTTCCCGTTGGCGAGCGCGAACCGGAACAGCTCCGGATTGGCACGCGCCTCCTCGATGGACACGTCCGCGAGGCCGCCCATCCGGGCCGTGCGACCGGCTTTGGCGGCGTCCACCTCGGCCATCACGGCCGCTCGCTGGGAATAGCCGAACAGGCCGCTCGTGTAGCCTGAGACGAGAGGCCATGCCGGGTAGACCAGCCAATAGCCGATCGACCACACGATGGTGGCGTAGAGGCCCCACAGCCACCAGCGCGGCAGCGGGTTGTTGAGTTCCCGGACGCCGTCCCATTCGTGGCCGGTCGTCTCCGTGCCCGTCACCGCGTCCACGGTCGGGATGTCTGCTTGCGGAGCCATGGTCTTAGTCCTCGGAGAGCGGCATGCGGGCGGCGGCGTCGAAACGCCCCCCATTGCGGGGCCAGAGCGCGTAGGCCACCACGGCGAGGAACATCGCGACGAAGTAGAGGAGACCGCCGGTCTGCGCGAATTGGGAGAGGAGCTGATAGGTCATGACCTTACCTCAGGTTGTCCTTCGCCGCGCCCTCGTAGAGCTTGAAGTCCACGAGGGTACCGAGCATCTGCAGGTAGGCGACGAGGGCGTCCATCTCGGTGACGCGCTTGGGGTCGCCGTCGAAGTCGCGGGCGGCGGCATTCGGGTAGCGCTTCGAGAAGGCGTCGGCGCCGACGCCGTCGGGGCTCGCCTGCGCCAGGAGGTCGGCGCGGGCGGAGGCGATCATCTCGTCCGTGTAGGGCACGCCGACGGCGCGGTTCGCCCTGAGGTCCCCCTGGATGAGGTTCGCGTCGAGCTCCCGGTCGAGCCACAGGTAGGACGGCATGATCGAGGTCGGCACGACGGACCTGGGGTCGCGCAGGTGGTCGCGGTGCCACTCGTCCGAATATTTGGCCCCGACGCGGGCGAGATCCGGCCCGGTGCGTTTCGAGCCCCACTGGAAGGGGTGGTCGTACATGGACTCGGCGGCGAGCGAGAAGTGGCCGTAGCGCTCCACCTCGTCGCGCATCGGGCGGATCATCTGGCTGTGGCACAGATAGCAGCCCTCGCGGACATAGACGTTGCGGCCGGCGAGTTCGAGGGGCGTATAGGGCCGCATGCCCTGCACCCGCTCGATGGTGCTCTTGAGATAGAAGAGCGGCACGATCTCGATGAGGCCGCCGATCGCGACGACGATCAGGATGCCGATGATGAGCAGGATCGAGTTCTTCTCAAACAGCTCGTGCCTCTTCCAGAGGCCGGGTTGGGCGGTGGCCATCGGGCGAACTTTCCGTTTGGGATGCTGGGGGCGGCGCGGCCCTTGGGAGCGCGCCGCCGCGTCGGCTGGGGCTTATTCGGCGGGCGCGAGGGCGGGGGCGAAGCCGGGCCGTTCGACGGCGGGCTCCTCCTCCTTGGCTTCGTAGCCGAGGATCGTCATGGCGAGGTTGTAGGCCATGATCAGCGCGCCGATCAGGAAGAGGACTCCGCCCAGAGCCCGCACCAGGTAGTAGGGCTGCATGGCCTCGACGGTCTCCACGAAGGAATATTCGAGGAAGCCGAGCGCGTTGTAGGCGCGCCACATCAGGCCCTGCATGATCCCGGCGACCCACATCGAGGTGATGTAGAGAACGATGCCGAGCGTCGAGACCCAGAAGTGCCAGTCGACGAGCTTGAGGGAGTAGACCTCACGGCGGTTCCACAGCCAGGGCACGAGGCAGTAGAGGGCTCCGAACGAGATGTAGGCGACCCAGCCGAGCGCGCCGGAATGAACGTGCCCGATGGTCCAGTCGGTGTAGTGGGACAGCGAGTTCACCGCCTTGATGGACATCAGGGGGCCCTCGAAGGTCGCCATGCCGTAGAAGGCGAGCGACACCACCATGAGACGCAGGATCGGGTCGGTGCGAAGCTTGTCCCACGCGCCCGACAGGGTCATGAGGCCGTTGATCATGCCGCCCCAGGAGGGCATCCACAGCATGATCGAGAAGGTCATACCGAGCGTCTGTGCCCAGTCCGGCAGCGCGGTGTAGTGCAGGTGGTGCGGACCGGCCCAGATGTACATGAAGATGAGGGCCCAGAAGTGGATGATGCTGAGCCGGTAGGAATAGACCGGCCGCTCGGCCCGCTTCGGGATGAAGTAGTACATGATGGCCAGGAAGCCGGCCGTGAGGAAGAAGCCCACCGCGTTGTGGCCGTACCACCACTGCACCAGCGCGTCCTGCACGCCCGCGAAGATGGGGTAGGACTTCGAGCCGAACACCGACACCGGCATGGCAAGGTTGTTCACCACGTGCAGCATCGCGATGGTCACGATGAAGGCGAGGTAGAACCAGTTCGCGACGAAGATGTGCGGCTCCTTGCGCTTCCAGATCGTGGCGAGGAAGACCAGGAGGTAGGTCACCCAGACGATGGTGAGCCAGATGTCGGCGTACCATTCGGGCTCGGCGTATTCCTTGCCGTGGGTGACGCCGAGCAGATAGCCGGTCGCCGCGATCACGATGAAGAAGTTGTAGCCCAGCACAACGAACCAGGGCGCGAGGTCCCCCGCGAGCCGAACCCGGCAGGTGCGCTGCACGACATAGAGGGACGTGGCGATCAGCACGTTTCCGCCGAAGGCGAAGATCACCGCCGAGGTGTGCAGCGGGCGCAGGCGGCCAAACGAGGTGTACTCGATCCCGAAGTTCAGCGAGGGCGCCCAGAGCTGGAAGGCGATGAGGCAGCCGACCGAGAAGCCGGCGATGCCCCAGACCATGGAGGCGACCGCGGCGAATTTGATCGGCCCGAGATTGTAGTTCGGCTTGGCCCCGATCGCCTGCGGAGCCGGCTCGCTCCCGCGCGCGCCGTAGCGGCGCATGATCAACGCCATTGCCCCGACGCAGGCTGCCCCGCTCAGGTAGGCATGGAAGGCGAAGGGCGCATCCTGCGCGCCGGCGGCGGCGGCGATGCAAAGGAGGAGGCCAAGGCCGAAGGCGAGCAGGAGGCCTCCTTCGCCTTCGGTCATGTACTTGGTCGGTTGGATCTCGGCCATGGCTCGCTCACGTCAAGCCGCGCAGCAGGGCGCGGGGCAGAGCGCTTATGAGGCGGCGTTCGGCGGGCGGCTTTGACCTGAGTCAAGACAGGGGATGCCGAATGCAATCTTTGCTCCCCCGCGGCGGGCCGCCCGCAATCGCTTCCGCAAGCTGGGCAGGTCACGGCGCCCAAGACCACGCAAGGGGCTGCTTTGCGCCGGCACTCGGCGTGCCGTCCGGAAGCGGACCTTCTGCTTCGCGCCCAAGCCGGCCATCTGAGCCGACCCTGTCATTCCTCGAAACCGGACACAGGGAGCGCTAAGCAGCAGGTTGCGCCTGCGCTAGAAATCGACCTGCCGTTCTATCGGCGTCCCGGGTCGAGCGCACCGTGGTCGCCTGCATGCCGCCAAGCCGAAAGCCTTCGCCGGATCGCCGCTGTCATTCCCACGGCGGCCTCCGCACACTTACCGCACGATGCGCTGCGCACCGAGCGCGCCGTTGCGCCAGAGCAAAGGCCCCGCGGGTTTTGAGCGCGGTCGATGCGAAGATGAAGGATGACCGACTGGCTCAGGTCACCCGCGGACGGGTGAGGATGCCCCAGTACGCGGCGGCGAAGCCAAGGAACGCCGCCGCCCAGGCAAGGCCCGCGACATGCAGCAGCGGCGTGCCCCATGCAGGATGAAGGGCCGCGCAGATGCGGGCGACGACAGAGACCACGGCCAGGACATGAATCGCCTGCACGGCCCTGCCTGCAACGAGCGCCCGGCCCGTATGCCCCAGGCTCGCCCGCGACATGACGGCGAGGGTCATCACTCCGAGAGCGCCGCCGCTCCAGGCGTGGATGCCAACGCTCGCTGGGGTCAGGCCGAAGGCCGCCAGGCCGACCAGCACGAAGCCGAGCGGGACGAAGGCGTAGGCGACGTGCAGCCCGAGCACGAGCGGGTCCCGAACGGCGCGGTCGCCGGCCCAGCGGGCGAGGCGGGCGCCCTGGAGGAGCCCGCAGGCGAGAAGCGCCGCTCCCGTAGCCGGATTGCCTGGCACCGCCACCCAGAGGACCAGGGCAGCGCCGGCCGCGATCATGCTTCCCGTGTCAAAGGTGCCGTGGGACGCCGGCAGGCGCCCCGGGTTCTCGCGCGCGAGCCAGTTCCGGGTGAAGCTCGGGATGATGCGTCCCCCGATCAGCATGACGAGAAGCACCGTCGCGCCGAGCCCGAGACGGAGGCCGATGTCAGCGGCGCCTTTGAGGTGCGCCTCAACATGGAAGACCGCATTGCCGGACGTGAGGACGGTCAGAACGCCGAGGACCTTGAGGTTGCGCCAGTTCCTGCCGGCGACGATCTCGCGCCCTGCGGCGGCCGCCACGAGCAGTAGGAACGAGACGTCGATCACCATGGCCGGGATCCACCCGATCCAGGCCGAGAGGGTCACCGCGATGCGCCCGGCGATCCAGGCGAGGACGAGGACCAGGAGCGGCTTGCCCTGGAGCGGCAGGCGTCCGGTCCAGTTCGGGATGGCGGTCAGAAGGAAGCCCGTGATCACGGCCGGCAAAAAGCCGTAGAGCATCTCGTGCACGTGCCAGTCGCGCGGGGCGAAGGCCGTCGCGAGGGAGAGCTCGCCGTGGAACACCGGGATCCAGGCGAGGACCGCGAGACCGGCATAGAGCGCGCCGAGCAGGAAGAACGGACGGAATCCGTAGGACAGGATCGCGGGGCCATCGTAGCCGCGCAGGCGGGGAATGGGTGCCATCATCGGTCTCCTTGGTGTGGAATGAAGATGTCTTCCGCGGCGACGGATCGCCCGGTGGCATTGGCGGTCGCGACGAGGCCGACAGGTGTCCTGGCCCGAGCGTCGGAGCTCACCAAGCCGCCGAGCTCCCGGATTGCGTCCGCCGCGACCGCGACGGCGATGCTCCTCAGCTTGCGCACGTGAGCCTGCGCGGGGCTGTAGCTGATATCGAGGGAGGCCAAGGGCTGCCTGGCTTGCGGGAAACGCGAAGCGCCTTCACGGCTACCGCGGAACGCGGTTTGCAGGCGGGACGCTACTTGACCCGACAAACCCGTATATTGATCCCGCTCAAACCCACGGCGTGTTGGTCCTTGGTGCTTCCACACGTCCCGGCACGGGGCATCCCTGCGGGCCGGGTCCTCTTTAGCCAGAAAAGGACGATCGATGGCGGCGCTGGACAGATCGCTTGTGGCGGACCTGCCGATCTTCTCCGGCCTCGCGCCGGCAGACCTGGATGATCTCTTGCGCGACGCGCAATCGATACGTTACCCGAAAGGAGTGCCCGTCTTCACCCAGGACGAGGAGGCGCATTCCTTCTTCGTCCTGCTCCATGGCAACCTCCGGGTCCTCAAGGTGACGCCGGACGGGCAGCAGGTCGTCGTCCGCTTTGTGAGCGCCGGGGAGGTCTTCGGCGTCGCCGCCGCCATCGGGCGAACGGCCTATCCGGCGACCGCTTCCGCGGTGGTCGACAGCATCGCCCTGGTCTGGCCTTCGGCGATCTGGCCCCGGCTTGTAGCGAGGCACCCGTCGCTCGCCGTGAATATCCTCCAGACGGTTGGCAACCGCCTCCAGGATGCCCACACGCGGGTCGTCGAGTTGGCGACCGAGGAGGTGGAGCGGCGCGTCGCGCATGCCCTGCTGCGGCTGGCCAAGCAGAGTGGGCGCAAGGTCGAGGCAGGCATTCAGATCGATTTCCCGATCTCGCGCCAGGACGTGGCCGAGATGACGGGCACCACCCTCCACACCGTGAGCCGCATCCTGAGCGCCTGGGAGGACCGAGGTCTCGTCGAGGGCGGTCGCCAGCGGATCGTGATCCGCGATCCGCACAAGCTCTTCCTTATCGCCGAGGGACCTCCCCCGAAGGACTGAGGTTATCGAGCCCGAGCAGCCGTTGGGCGGGTCAGGATGAAGAGGGTGACGCCCCCCATGAGACCGCCGATCGCCAGCACAAACGGTCCGGTGCCGATGGCGAACAAAGAGCCTGTATACGACATCGCGAGCGTCGCTAGCACGGTCGCTTTCGCCCTGGCAGGAATCGCCCGCTCCTTGCGCCAAGCGCGCAGCGTGGGCCCGAGGCGTGGGTGCTCCTGGAGGCGATCCACAAGCCCAGGATTCGAGCGCGCGAAGAACCACACGGCGGCAAGCAGGAACGGGGTGGTCGGAAGGAGCGGGAGCGCGAGGCCCAGGATCGCGAGGCCGACGCTGGCATAGCCAAGGCAGTGATGGAGAACACGCATCACGCCAGACCCCCTCGGCATGGGCGCGCGTCGAGGAGCGCCGCGCCCTCCAGGTCGGCCGGGGATCGGCGCTCGTCCGCTCCATGCTCCCGGCAGGCATCCTCGACGGTGTGGAAGCAGGCGATGGGGCAACCGACGCACCGGAACCGGTGGTCGAGAAAGACCCGGATGGCGGCCGGTCTGCATTGCATGACATCGTCTTCCAGGTCGGTCGGACGGACCCTCATCATCGTCTCCACGGTGCCGTCGTCCCTCCTACAGCCGTCCCGGCTTTCGTTCTTTGTGGCCGCGCAAGCCCCGAGGCGAGGTTCTTCGCCTCGCCGTTTGAGCTAAGGCAAAGACGACGGCCCCACGGGTGGTACGCCCGTCCTTGTCGCGGACGGGCCCGGCAGCGCTGCCATGCCACCGACGCTTGCGCCCAACCTCCTGGCTGTTGTCTCGGAGCTCTTCGCGTTCGGACAAGGACATGCACGAGTTTGCCGCCGCCGCCCTTACCTTCCTTGCCGCGCATCTGGTCCCCGCGGTCCCGGCGCTTCGCCCGACCCTGGTGGCCGCGCTCGGACGCGGCGCCTATCTCGCAATCTACTCCGTCGTCTCGGTTGCCCTGCTCGCCTGGCTCATCGTGGCAGCCCGTCGAGCCGACACGGTCATCCTCTGGGATCCCGCTCCATGGCAGTGGTACGCGGCGCTCGCTCTCATGCCTGCGGCCGTTTTTCTCCTGGTGGTCGGCGTGCTCACCCCCAATCCGTTGTCGATCTCGTTCCGCCGCGCCGAGAGGCCGGGCGCGATGGCCGGGATCACTCGCCACCCGATCCTCTGGGCCTTTCTTCTCTGGGCGCTCGCGCACATTCCGCCCAACGGCGATCTCGTCTCGCTCGTCCTGTTCGGTGGCATGGCGGCGTTTTCGCTCACGGGCTTCTTCAGCCTCGACGCGCGATCCCGACGCCGCCTGGGACGGGAGCGCTGGCGGGATCTCGCCCGCGATGCCCCGCTTGTGCCTCTGGCAAGCCCAGGCGGGCGTCGCGCTGCCCGCGCCACGGCTCCTCAGTTGGTCGGGGCGGCAATTGTCGCGCTGATCGCCTACGTATGGTTCCTGCTTCATGCCCACAGGGCCTTGATTGGCGTAGCCCCGCTCGCCTACCTGGGGCTCTAGCCATGCCCCCATCAGCCAATGGCCCAGACGAGCCGACGGCAGGCGCTCGGACCGAACACGCACCGGTCGCGGCGCGTTCAGAAGATGGAGGCCAGGGGCTGAGCCCTATCGACGGTCGGAGAACGGATCACTTGCCGTGAACACGGACCAATCCAAGCACCT
>DASPJU010000258.1:0-6474 GCA_035628475.1 Salinarimonas sp.
CGGCATGGCATCGCGGGCATTCGCCGCCAAGTTGATCAGCGCAATCTGTAGCTGGTTCTGATCCACTTCGACTGGCCAGAGGTTTGGCTGGAGGTCGAGTGCAAGGCTGATGTCTCCTCGAAGGGACTGATGCAGCATGTCAGTCGTGGCAACGAGCAGGGTGTTCAGGTCCGTGATCTCGGGACGGAGCGCGCCACGCCGCCCGAATGAGAGCAGTTGGGCGGTGAGCTTGCGCCCCTGCTCGACCGCGTGCAGCGCGTTGTCGAGGTATCGCGCTCGGCGCTCCTCCTTGGCGCGCTTGAGCAAATCAAGGTTGCCCATGATCACGGTAAGCAGGTTGTTGAAGTCGTGGGCGATCCCACCTGTCAGTTGGCCCAGCGCCTCCATCTTCTGCGCCTCGCGCAGCTTCTGCTCCGCCTCCGCTCTATGCTCCATCTCAGCCGCCAACTGACGGGTCGCCTCCTGTTCCCGCCGGGTGCGCAGGAGAGCGAAAAGAGTCATGGCGACCAGCCCTGCCGTGGCAGGAACCCAGAAGAACGCGTAAGTGACCATCTGCTTGCGCCATCCCGCTAGGACAGCGTCGATACCGACTGCGTAGATGACGTAGACGGGATGGCTGGCGAGCTTCTTATAGGCGACGATCCGCTCCACGGCATCGACGGTAGAGGCTGACACGAAGCGGCCTTCGTCGGCTTGTTCGCGGGCGCGCATGAAATTGGCGCTCGCGCGTGGTTGGTCAACGCTGCGTCTGGTCTCGGCATCTCGCACGAGGAACACGCCGTCCTCGCGCACCAGTCCTGCGGAGTAGTTCAGACCCGGCGTGATCCTGTTATAGACTTGGGCGAAGTAGCTTGGGTACGCGGCGAGAACGATCGCACCCTGGAATGTGCCGCTGGCGTCGAACAACGGGCGTGCGACGTTGAAGGAGAGGTTGCCCGTGGTGCGCCCTCTGACCGTCTCCCCAATGAATGTACCGCGATGACCTGCCTGAAAGGCACGCCAGTAGTCACGGTCGGCAATGTTCACGGGGTTGGTCGGGAACCCGATGCTGCTGGCCTGCGCCGTGCCGGTCGCATCGAAAAGAAGAGCCGTGCCGATCTGCTCATGCCGATCGCCCAAGTTCTTGAGCAGGAGGTGCACGTCTCGATCATTGCGCACCTCCTCCCACGGACGGCCTCGCACCCGATCTTGGATGCGATCCATCATGAGTTCGTAGGTCTCGAACACGTTCTGAGACTGCCCGTGCAGGATGAGCATCGTGCGCTGGGTGCGCTCTGCGGCCTCCGCCAGAGCGACACCACGGCTCTGCCATGCGGTCACCCCGAAGAGGGCGGTTGGCAGGACGAGAGCAGCGATGAGCAGGCACCAGAGAACGATGATGGTTGTCGTGGGCCGAGAGCGAGGGGTCATGATCTGACGGGCATGGGAGTGGGGAGCATCGATCTGCTTTCGGTAGGCAGGGTACGAAAGGCAAGGTTCACGGCGGAGATCAACCTCGCGCGCCATCTCGGGCAGAAGCCAGGATGTCCCTGATCTCGGCGAGGAGCTTCACGTCAGCAGACATCTTCTCCTCGGCGGGAGCAGCGCCGACCTTCTCGTCCTCGCGCCGCTTGAGGCGGTTCATGGCACGGATCACGAGGAAGAGGATGAAAGCGACAATCAGGAAGTAGACCAGTACCGTGAGGAACTGGCCGTAGCCGAGCACCGCACCCTGCTTCTTCGCATCCGCATAGGCAACGCCCGTCTGAACCGTCGAGGAGAGCGGGAGGTAGTAGCCTGAGAAATCGAGGCCACCTGCGATGGCTCCGACGATCGGGTTGATGATGTCCTGCACGAGCGAGTTCACGATCGCCGTGAACGCCGCCCCGATCACTACGGCGACGGCGAGGTCCACCACGTTCCCACGCAGAACGAACTTCTTGAACTCCTCCAGCATCGCACAGCCCTCACCAGGAACTCAGGTGAGGAGCTAACGGCTAAGCTTCGCGTGCTGTTCCTTCAACGGCCCTCCCGCAGGTCAGGCTCGCAGTCTCTCGACCGGAAGGCTCAGGCGCACAACAAGCCCGCTCTCGGCCCATTCGTGCGCCAGCGCTCCTCCAAGCTGGCTTGCCGCACTGCGGGCCGCCAGTTCCGTCCCGAAGCCTCGGCGGTGGGGCTCACCGCTGATGGGCGGTCCGCCGATCTCCTGCCAGATCAGTCGGTAGAACGCGCCCGTGTTCTCACATCCGAGCTTCACGTGACCCGCAGGCGTCGAGAGCGAGCCATACTTTACCGAGTTCGTAGCTTGCTCGTGGAAGATCAGGGCCAAGGCGGTTGCGGCATTCGGCCCGATAGCAACGTCTCCCCCCTCGATGATGAACCGCTCATGCCCCTCCTGAAGGTAGGGCGCGAGCAGCATGCGCAGCAGCCCCTGGACGGTTTGGCTGCTTTGAGCCGGGTTGCGGCTGCGGGGGGAGTGGGGTCGAACGTACTCATGAGCTTGGGCCAACGCTGTCAGACGCTCACGTAGCCGATCAGCAAACGCCTTCGCCTCTGGCTCGCTGCGGGCCGACATGGCGACGATCCCGTTCACCACGGCAAAAATGTTCTTGATGCGGTGAGCTAGTTCGCGGGTCACCAACTCACGCGCTTCCTCAGCGCGCTTTAGGTCCGTGACTTCTACGGTTGCGCCTGGAAAGCGCACCGGCTGCCCTGCCTCGTCGTACTGGCACTCACCGCGTGCCACGATCCAGCGGACGGTCCCATCAGCGCTCAGAAGGCGGTGCTCGACCTCGTAGAAGCCGCCGCGCTGAACCACCTCGCCCATGATCGCTGCCACACGTTCCCGGTCCTCGGGGTGAGCCGCTGCTGTGAACGCCTCAATCGGCGCACCACGCGCAGCTTCGGCGGGGTCCACGCCGAACATCGCCGCGAGCCGCTCGTCCGCCGTGATCGTCCCTGCGGGTATGTCCCACACCCACGTGCCGACCTTGCCAGCCGCAATGGCCAGTTCAACACGCTCTTGCGTCAGCTTGAGAGCATCTTCGGCCTGCTTACGCGCGGTGATGTCGCGTGAGATCGATAGCAGGCGCTCGACACTGCCGTCCTCACCTCGGATCGGCGTGACAGCCACGTCCCACCAGCGCGGCGTTCCAGCGAGCGTCGGACAAAAGTCCTCGAACCGGCCAACCCCGCCAGCCTTTGCGGTCGCGACAGCGGCCCGCGCCTTCTCCCCTGCCTCGCCGCTCCAGAATGATGGCCAGGAGCAGCCCTCGATTTTGCCGAAGTCGTCCACCTCCATGACCCGCATGCCACCCTCGCTCATGAACTGGAGGTTGGCGTCGAGGTCGAGCACCTTGATGCAGTCGTCCGAGCTTGCCAGCACGTTGCGGATGAAGTGCTCCCGCTCGGCAAGCTCAGCCTCTCGCTGGCGCAGCGCGATCTCGACCTCCTTGCGCGCGGTAATGTCCATCGCGACACCCGCCAGCCCGAGCGGTGTGCCGTTCGCATCGCACGTGGCCTCGCCACGGACGAACAGCCATCTGACCTGCCCCCCAGGTTGGACGACGCGGTACTCCTGCTCGTAAAGCCCGCCGCTCTGGATGGCTTGCTGATGCGCGGCGCGGCTGCGCTCCCGGTCCTCAGGATGGATGCGAGCGACCACAGCATCGTACGTTAGCTCCTCGCCGTTGCGTAGACCGTACAGCCGTCCAAGGGCCGGTGGGGCGATGAGCACGTTCGAGCGGCTGTCCCACTCGTACGGGATCGCACCACCAAGTTCCTGTGCACGGCGCAGACGATCCTCAATGTCCGGCGTTGTCGTCCTGCCCTGACCAGCATGCGCGGCGTTGGCATGGGGCGGCGTGGGCGCTGTGAGGTGGTCCAACATGTCCTCGGGCATCTGCGGTCCGGCACTCTGGGCAGGTGTAGTGACGGTCATCTTGGCTCGGCTCGCGTCATGATCTGCTGCAAGGTCTGCTGGATAAGCGGGGCCGCAAATGGCTTGGAAATGAAGGGCACATGGGCGAGGTGGGACGGCACCTCGTCTGGGCGGGATGACGACACGAACGCGAATGGAGTTCCCTGCTCGTCGAGCGCCTTAGCCAGGGGGAAGGACTTTCCATCGAGCACGTCGATGTCGAGCAGAGCCAGCCCGACCGGCTCCTGGAGGGCCGCCTGAGCCTCCGCAACGGAGGTGCAGTGGACAACCTGAGCCGCGGGTAGGTGTGTCTGGACGATCAGTTCGAGGTCAAGGGCGACAAAGAACTCGTCCTCCAGGATGAGAACGCGTGATGCCTGCAACCGGCCCTCCAACTCAGTTCGTGTCGCTCAACCCCTCTCCTTGCGTCACCTAGGCTTGGGCGTCAACCCGACCTCTCCAGCACCCAAGAGGCTGAGCAGGAGGCGGCGTGAGATCATGATCGTTCCCTCCTATCAGGAGCTGCGCCGGCTCCTGATAGGAGTATTCTTCCCCAGCGGGCACCTAGAAGGTCAAGCCGCCGAAGCGACGAAAAGAAGCCCCGCTGAGGCTACTCCCAGCGGGGCTCACTTATGGCGTGGGCGGGGTCGTCCCGCTTTCTGTCAACTGCCGGATGAGGGTGATCAGGCCAGCCGGCGAGGCACACGCTCTACAGAACCAAGCTCCAAGAGTGGTCCTTGTTCCTCGGGCAGTGCGACGACCCACAGGCGCAATGAAAAGCCTGTAAAGGGCACCAAGAGCCATTTCCGACGCCGTGCGACAGGCGCGGACAACCGAACGAACACCAGCTCTGGTTTGGCGTTGGTTTCCCAGACCTGGGCTGTGCATGGGCCAGGTCATGGTGGAGGCCATGGGGCGCCGGGTCCGACCCCCGGCGCCGCCTTCATGAGCGGGAGCGCCGATGGCAGAGAGGGCTTTAGGCATACGGGCCAGTTGCAGCCTAAAGGTTCGTGGGCTCAGTGCGGTTCACGGGAGTGGGATAAGGTCTACGCGACACGGGCCGCAATCTGCGGACATGAGCGTCAGGGGCTTAGGCTCGCCTGCGCTGCGGGTGCCTTGTTGCCTAAGTGCCCTCGTGGAATGACCCCCGCCAGTGCGCAAGGCACTGGTGGGGTTTTTGTAGGCCTAAGTTGAACCTGTAAGAGAACAGATCTCCCAGCGAGGTGGGTCGCCTTCCGTCAGCGGCGCTCCTCATCGTGCCTCTCGACGACGAGAAGCGCCTTTAGGGTGGCGGCGACGACAGCCAAGCGATAGGGCTTGTTGAAGAACACGCCCCCGGGAACCTTGCGGGTTGCCCCTGGGACATAGCCGCTCACGTAGACCACGGGAGCGGTCGGGTAGACAGACCGGAACGCCTCGGCGACCGACCAGCCGTCCGGTCCCTTCCCGAGCATGATGTCGGTCATCAAGGCCGCAATAGCGGGCCGCTGGTTTATGATGGCAAGTGCCTCCGCTCCTGACTGGGCGGGCAGCACGTCAAAGCCGTAGTCCATCAACTCGTCTTGGATCACGTCCAAGATCAAGGGTTCGTCCTCGACAACGAGGATTGAGCCGGTCGCATTCATGAGAGATTCCTTCACCTCCAGGATGAAGGCGCGCATCTATTAGAGCGCTAACAATTAGCGCGGTACTTGATAATAAGGCGTATCCACGCTTGGACGCTGTAATTTCGGCACTTCCAAATGTGAGCAATGCGTCCACAGGGGCAACCGGCGGAATTGAAAATAGCGCGAAATAGGCCGGCTCCGGCCCGGTCGTGAGGCGCAACCCCATACAGCGCAAGGGATCCAGGCTCCCGGAAGGCGCACCAGAAACCAGACCGAAACAGCACCGGACATCAAAGATCGCCACGGTATTTGGGAGTACTTGGAGCGCGCACATGGGCGGATATGGCAGCGGGCGATCGGGTGGAGGCCCCACCATCGAGGACGGGCTGGCCCTCGATCTCGGCAAGCTCATGCGCGGCCGCCTCTTCCGGCCAGGCCAAGCCTGGGGCGGCTCCATCGTGTGGACCAACACCCGCACCGGCGAGCAGATCAGCTCGATCGGCTACCAGGCGCAGCTGGGGGACGAGCATGGCCGGGTGCGGCTGCACTACACCACGACCCGCCGGAACGGGGAGAAGCACGCCTCCGACTACTGGGTGGAGTTGGAGACCACGCCGCAGCCCTTCGGCGGCAGGCGCTGGTCATTCGTGTGCCCCCAATCCGGGCGGCGGGTCGCAAAGCTTCACCTGCCGAACGGCGGCTCCCTTTTCGCGGCAGCCGGCGTTGTCACGGCGAAGGTCGTGAGGTGCGTTCGATGAAACGGGATTGGGGTCGCCCTCTCACCGTCGTCGTCATCCTAGTGGGCATCGGGGCCGGCGCCCTTGTGCTCCTCCCCGGCTGGTGGGCGCTATCCTCCCCTGTCGAGGGTTGGTCGGAGGCAATCCAACATTCATGGCGCAACTGGCGCGGACCTCGGTAGCGCCCACCGCTTAAGGCCACAGCATGATCAAGAACACCGTCTACTCCCAT
>DASPJU010000259.1:0-3866 GCA_035628475.1 Salinarimonas sp.
CTCGAGCGCATCCATCGCCTTCGCCGCGCCCTTGAACGCCTTCCGGAGCTGGAACAGCTCGTAGTCCCCCTCGCCGGGGTCCCCAAGCCGCCACTCCGCCAGCGCTTCCTGGTACGCCGGCTCGAACAGAGGCCTCAATGCGTCGGCCTTCTGGTCGTCGGGGGCTGCTGTCACCGCCGCCAACACATTGCGCAAGACTTCCACCGGGTCGGGGTCGTCGTCCTCGCCGGTGTCCGCTTCCCCCCGATCGCCTCCTCCACCTGACGGCGGAGGAGCGCCGCCAGGGGGACCTGACGGCGGAGCACCTGACGGCGGAGGAGCGCCGCCAGGGGGTGCCCCCTCGCGCCGCTGGAGGACGCCGCGACGGAACCAGTTGGAGACGGTGCCCTTCGGCACCCCTGCCGCGTCGGCGATCTCGGCGTGGCTCGCGTTCGGGTGCGTGTCGAGGTAGCGCTGGGCACGCTCTCGCGTCGCGCCGTCGGCGGCCCACCGTCCTGCCTGCCCGTCGGTGGCACGAGCTGGCGCCCCCCCGGCGGTCACCCGGGCGGGCTCGAGGTAGTCCCCGTCGTCGGGCCAGGGGGCTTGCTCCGGAGGAGGGCCCCTACGGGGGAACTCGGCCGTGTCGCGGAGCTCGGGGTAGAGCGGCGCCTCCTTCCCCTTGCGGATGGCGTCCGCCACCGTCCGGCGCACCTCGGCCTCGGTCTTCCCGCACGCGAGGCCCGCGGCAACGAGCTCCGCGACGGCGGTGTCCTCGTCCAGGCTCCCGCCCCCCACGTAGCCGCCCATCTTCCGCGCCTTGTTGAAGAGGAGCTCGTGCCGGCCGGTCTTTGCGCTGGCGATGTCCTGGCACGCGAGTCGAAGGAGGGAGAGCGCGGCGCGGCGCTCCCGGTCGGACTCGTGCCCGATCGGCGGCGGCCGGTAGGGGCTCGGCGCCCGGGCCGGCTCGGGGGGGAAGATGAGGTCGAGAAGCGCCCCGGGGCACGGAGCGAGTACTGCTCCCTCGTCGAGCCAGGCGTAGGCCCGCCCGGTCTCCGGGTGGATCGACGGAGGCAGCAGCACGTAGCCCCCGTCGGTCTTCACATCGATCGCCGCGATCCGGCCGTCGGGCAGGAGGAGCCCCCGGTTGAAGTTGCGGATCGCCCGGCCCTCGGGCAACCGGTAGAAGAGCTGCCGTCCGCCGCCGCCGGTGACCTGCTCCAGGGTGACGGGCACGCCGCCCACCAGCTCGAGCACGGACGGCCAGGCGTCCATGCCGGAGACAAGGCTCTGACCCGGCTCGAGCTTCTCCAGGTCGATCACAGGGAGCTTGTTGTCGATGTCGATGACGACGACGGCGCCGGAGACCTTCCCGCACGCGAGCCCGACGTTGGCCTGGGGCTCGCGGTTCCACCAGGTGCGGACCTGGGCCGGGTCGGTGCTGGCGTCCTTGAAGCCCCTCCCGCCCTCGCTCTTCGGGATGAGGGGGAGCTTCGAGCGCACGCCGAGAGGGAACACGGCCCACCCGCGCGCGACGTAGCCGAGGGCGGCGTCGAGGTTCATGCGTCTCTCCGGACCCAAACGGTGCGGGGGCGTCCCCCCCGCGGGTTGCGCTCGCGCCCGACCGGCACGATGGCCCCGACCCGGGCGAGCTCCCGGATGGCCTGCCGCGCGGTCGAGGTGGCCGCGTGCAGCCGGGCCTCGAGGTCGGCGCGGGTGCCCTCCCGCTCCAGGAGGGCCGCGGCCCGTGCCAGGGTGGTGGGCGAGGTCATGGCGATCCCCACGCGAGGAACCGGGCCATGGCGGTGAGCAGCGGGTGCTCGCTGGGCACCTCGACAAGCGGCGCACCGCTCCGGTCCTTCCCGAAGGCGTCGCAGGCTCGGCCGACGAACCGGCCGTCCGCCGTGCGCCCCTGGACGCGCCAGGGACCGCCGGCGCCGCGGAGGATGACGCCCCGGGCGCGCGCGTCGGCAACCACCAGCCTCGCCGCCGGGGGCGCGCCTCCGAAGAGGCCGAGCTGGTCGGGCGCCGTGCGGCTCATCGGCGGGTCTGGCCGTAGAGGGCAAGCACGGCCGCATCCGCCAGGCCCTCGTGGGGCTTGCGCCGCCGGCCCGGGGTGAGGTTGAGCCCCGGGAGCCGGCTCGACGCCACGTGCACGGCGCGGGCCTTCCCTTCGCCGGGGGCATCGCGGAGCATGGCGCGCGTCCAGGCCGAGGGGGCCGGCTCGATGACGGCGATCCCGAGGGCGGCGAAGATGCCGCGCCACAGGCCCCAGCCCTTCCCGGTGGTGAGCCCCGCGCGCCCGGCCTCCCCGGGGAGCACCATCGGGGTCTCGAGCACGACGAGGGCGGAGGAGGGGTCGCCGAGGAGCAGCACCCGTCTCACCTCCTCGGCGAGCCGCTCGGGGACGTACTGCTTCTCGAGGAGGAGGTCGGCGGTGAGGACCTGGGCGAGAACGGTCATGCCGTCGAGCGCAACGAGCGCGCCGTCTTTGCCAGGGTCAAGGCCAATGGTCAGTGACATCCGGGAGGCTCCAGGGGATCGGCGTGGCATGGGCAGGCACAGGCCACCTCACGACGAGGGGGCCCGCCGGCGTGGCAGGGAATCGCGGCGGGGTTGCTGCAGGTGCACCCGACGTCGGCGACGCGGTCGAGCCAGGCGCCGCGCTCCACCTGGAGCTGCTCGGCGCGGCGGGCGGACGCCTCGATCGCCCGCCGCCGATGGGCGCGGGAGAGGACGCGGGGTCTGGGGGGATCCTGGCGCACGTGACCTCTGGCGCTCCGAGCAGCCCCGGGCGCGTAGGGGGCAGCGAGGGAGTTTCGAGGCTATGAGTCGGGGTCGTTGGCGGAGTCCGGCGCGACAGCGGGGGCGAGTCGAAGGATCGCCGCCTTCACTTCCTCGGCGGGGGGGTCGAGCTCGCGCACGATGGCGCCCAGGACCTCGAGCGACGGCGTGCCCTCGACCTCGGCATGGGAGACCGCACTCTGATTACGCCCAATCCTCCTGGCGAGTTTCGTCTGGGTGATGCTCCGCCGCGACCGCCAGGTCGCCAAGATGGAGCCGAAGGGGTGGGTGCTGGGGGGTAGGGATCTGCGGATTGCCATGGCGGATACGTACCAGAGCGGTAACGATCCCGCAACCCTCTTCCCCGCAGAACCTGCTACGAGGTCTCCATGGCTGATCGCATCCCCGAACTTGTCCCCTTCGGAATCACCCTTCGCCAAGAGCGCATTCGCGCCGGCTACAACCAGGAACAGCTGGCCGCGGCCCTCGGGGTCTCGCAGACCCTGGTGAGCCACGCCGAGCGGGGGGGCGCGACGACGACGCTCGTGGCGCACCGCTGGGCGGAGCTGTGCGGCGCTCGGCTCACGCTGGCCAGCGGCGATGACGCGGAGGAGACCGAGATCCGGCGACTCTACCGCGAGCTCGGCCTCGACGACCGGAAGCGCCTCCTGGAGGCCGCGCGCCACCTCGGCGCCGTGCCCCCCGCCCTGAAGGACGGCCTACTGGCCGCACTCGTGGCCGCGGCCTTGCCCGCCGGCAAGCGCTCGTAGGACGACGCGCGCCAAACGCAGTCGCCACCCGACGAGGCTGGTCAGAAGAAGGATGGTTTCACCGAGATAGGCCGCGTGAGGGGTTCGCCATGTTTCCATGTCGACACCCTACCTGAACTCATGCACCATGGCGAGGCCCGATCTTGGCTTCGATCGGCAGCGTCAAGAGCGCCGATCGGCCGATCAGGGCGGCGCCATCGGTGCGATCGGGGCCGGACGGATTCTGGCGCATGCCAATAATGGTGGGTAGAGGCTGGCTACCCACCATTTGTGATCCAGTCCACACTTATTCATGGTGGCGGTATTGCCTGTATGGGTACGGCGGTGTATTCATGG
>DASPJU010000260.1:0-8531 GCA_035628475.1 Salinarimonas sp.
CGCCACGCGCCTCGTGCTGGATCTGTGCGGCGGCACCCCGTCCGAGGGCGCGCTGTTCGGCGAGATCCCGGACGCGGGCCGCGTGATCGACCTACCCCTCTCCGAGGTGCGGCGCCTGTCCGGCCTCGACGTGCCGGCCGCGGAGACCCGCGCGATCCTCTCCGACCTCGGCTTCCATCTCTCGGGCACGGGCGAGCGCATCAAGGTGCTCCCGCCGACCTGGCGCCCGGACGTGGAGGGCAAGGCGGACCTCGTGGAGGAGGTGATCCGCATCGTCGGCCTCGACCGCATCCCCTCGACGCCGCTCGAGCGCATCGAGCCGACGGTGATCCGCCCCCTCCTGACCCCCATCCAGAAGCGCACGCGCCTCGCCAAGCGGGCGCTCGCCGCGCGCGGGCTCGTGGAGGCCGTGACCTGGTCCTTCATCGCCGAGGCGGAGGCGCGCCTGTTCGGCGGCGGCCAGCCCTCCCTCAAGCTCGCCAACCCCATCGCGGCGGATCTCTCCGACATGCGCCCGAGCCTCCTGCCGGGGCTGATCCGGGCCGCGCAGCGCAACGCCGACCGGGGCTTCGGCGACGTGGCGCTGTTCGAGGTCGGCCAGTGCTTCGCCTCCGACGAGCCCGAAGGCCAGACGATCCGCGCCGCCGCCCTGCGCCGGGGCAGCGCCCGGCACGAGGGCGCCAGCCGGCACTGGGACGGGGGCGGCCGGGCGGTGGACGCCTTCGACGCCAAGGCCGACGTCCTGGGGCTGCTGAGCGCCCTCGGCGTGCCCACGGGCGGACTCCAGGTGGTGGCGGGCGGGCCCGCCTGGCTCCATCCGGGGCGCTCGGGCACGCTCCAGTTCGGCCCCAAGGGGATCGTCGGCCATTTCGGCGAGCTCCATCCGGCGGTGCTCAAGGCGCTCGACGTCAAGGGACCGCTGGTGGCCTTCGAGATCACCCTCGATGCCCTGCCGCTGCCCAAGGCGAAGCCGACCCGCACCAAGCCGCGCCTCGCCCTCGCCGACTTCCAGCCCGTCTTCCGCGACTTCGCCTTCGTGGTCGACCGCGCCGTGGCGGCGGGCGACATCCAGCGCGCCGCGTTAGCGGCGGACCGGACCCTCGTCACCGCCGTCGAGATCTTCGACGTCTACGAGGGGCCGCATGTGGGCGAGGGCAAGAAGTCGGTGGCGGTCGCCGTGACGCTGCAGCCCACCGAGAGGACGCTCACGGACGCGGAGATCGACGCGGTGTCGGGCAAGGTCGTCGCCGAGGTGACGAAGAAGACCGGCGCGACCCTACGGGGGTAACGCCATTCCCTCTCCCCGCACAGCGGGGAGAGGTGAGCGCACCGACGAAAAAGGCCGCCCCGGGGGCGGCCTCCTGCTCGTCCATGCGTCCGCCGCGTCAGCGCGGCGCCAGCACCATGGTGACCTGGCGGCCCTCGAAGTTGGGCTCCATCTCGACCTTGGCGAGCTCGGCCACGTCCGTGCGGACCCGGTCGAGAACCTTCATGCCGATATCCGTGTGCGCCATCTCGCGGCCGCGGAAGCGCAAGGTGATCTTCACCTTGTTGCCTTCCTCGAAGAAGCCCCTCATGGCCTTCATCTTGACCATGTAGTCATGGTCGTCGATGCCGGGGCGCAGCTTGATCTCCTTGACCTCGACGGTCTTCTGCTTCTTGCGGGCCTCGGAGGCCTTCTTCTGCTCGTTGAAGCGGAACTTGCCGTAGTCGAGGATCTTGCAGACCGGCGGATTGGAGTTGGGCGAGATCTCGACGAGGTCGAGACCGGCCTCCTCGGCGATCTTGAGCGCGTCGAAGAACGGCATCGCGCCGCGGTTCTGTCCATCCTGATCGATGAGCTGGACGTCCCGGACGCCGCGGATGTCTCGGTTGGCGCGCGGCCCCTCCTTCTGCGGGGTCGGCAGGGCTCTCATGGGTCGGCGAATGGCGGCAGTCTCCTCTGATGGCCGGATCGACGGCGCCGCGCCGCGCCCGCTCATGAACAGCGAACCCGGAACGCCCTCGACGCCTAGCGTTGAAACGCCTGATGCTTTGCAGATTTCTCCCAGGAGTCAACGGTTTTCGCGCCCTGGAGCCGAGCGGCCAGGCTCACGGATCCGCGCCCTCCCCCGGCCCCCACAGCCAGGCCGCCCCGCGCACCCCCGAGGCGTCCCCGTGACGGCTGCGCAGGACAGGGGTCGTGAACGTGTCCGAGAAGACATGGGCCGCGACGAGCTCCGGCAGCGCCGCGTAGATCTCGTCGACGGTCGAGAGCCCGCCCCCGAGCACGATCGCGTCGGGATCGAGGATGTTGACCCCGTGGGCGAGGCCGCGGGCCAGGCGGCCGAGAAAGCGGGCGAAGGTCGCGCTCGCCCCAAGATCGCCCCGCCGCATCGCGTCCACGATCCCCTCGCCCGACGCGCGCTCCCCCGTCCCGCGGGCATGGTCGGCGGCCAGCCCCGGGCCGGAGATCCAGGTCTCGAGGCAGCCCCGGCGGCCGCAATAGCAGGACGGGCCGGGCATCTCCTTCGGGACGGGCCAGGGCAGCGGGTTGTGGCCCCACTCGCCCGCGATGCGGTGGCGCCCCGACAGGGCGCGCCCCTCGACCGCGATGCCCGAGCCCACCCCCGTGCCGAGGATGATCGCCCAGACCACGCGCGCGCCGGCGCCAGCCCCGTCCACGGCCTCGGAGACCGCGAGGCAGTTGGCGTCGTTCTCGACCCGCACCGGGCGTCCCAGGGCCGCCGCGAGGTCGCGGTCGAGGGGACGCCCGTTGAGCCAGGTGGAGTTGGCGTTCTTGACGAGCCCCGTGGCCGGGGAGATCGCGCCGGGGATGCCCAACCCGACGGTGCCGGTCCGCCCCGTCTCGCCCTCCAGGACCCGCACCAGGTCGCAAGCCGCCCGGATGCAGCCCTCGTAGTCGTCCTGGGGTGTCGGGACCCGCCGGCGGGCCAGGACGGCGCCGCCCGGCCCGAGCGCCACCCCCTCGATCTTCGTGCCGCCCCAGTCGATGCCGATGCGCATGGCGTCCTCCGGTCCCCTCCCGCGAGGGGTACCCGATTTGCCCTGGGCTCGTTAAGCTCCGCTCGCGAATCCGGAGGCCCCATGCTGATCGAGCATCCCTATCTCCTCTTCCTCGGCGACGTGGGGGACCAGCTCGCGGCCAAGACCGCCCTCGGCATCGTCGACTGGCGCCCCGAATGGTGCCGCGGGCAGATGCGCCTGCCGGGCTGCGGGGCGGATGCGCGCCTGCCCGACATGACGCCCCGGGAGGCCGTCGAGGCCGGGGTCAAGACCCTGATCGTGGGCGTCGTCAACGCGGGCGGCGTGCTGCCGCCGCACTGGGTCGCCTCGATCGTGGAGGCCATGGAGGCGGGCCTCGACGTGGCCTCAGGGCTGCATATCCGCCTGGGCGAGGTGCCGGAGATCGGCGAGGCGGCGCGCCGCCTGGGCCGCCGGCTGCACGACGTGCGCCATTCCTCGGAGCGCTTCGCCACGGGCAAGGGCGTCAAGCGCCCGGGCATGCGCCTCCTCACCGTGGGAACCGATTGCTCCGCGGGCAAGAAATACACCGCGCTCGCGCTGGAGAAGGGCATGCGGGCGCGCGGCTTCGACGCCGACTTCAAGGCCACGGGGCAGACGGGCGTCTTCATCTCCGGGCGCGGCGTCGCCATCGACGCCGTGGTGGCGGACTTCATCTCGGGCGCCGTGGAATGGATCTCGCCGGCCGCCGCGCCGGACCACTGGGACCTGATCGAGGGCCAGGGATCGCTGTTCCATCCCTCCTTCGCGGGGGTGAGCCTCGGCCTCCTGCACGGGGCGCAGCCCGACGCCTTCGTGGTCTGCCACGAGCCGACCCGGCGCACCATGCGGGGCGTGCCCGCGGCCCTGCCGACGATCGGCGACGTGATCCACCTGACGCTCGCCTGCGGCCGGCTCACCAACCCCGCGATCCGCTGCGCCGGCATCGCGATCAACACCGAGCGCCTCTCGGAGGACGAGGCCCGGGCCGAGATCGAGCGGGCCTCCGCCCTGCATGGCCTGCCCGCCACCGATCCCGTGCGCTTCGGCGTCGAGCCCATCGTGGAGCACCTCGCGGCGCTCTTTCCCGGCACGCTCGCCTGAGCCGTCCCGAAACGGGAGGCACGGCTCTTGCTGCCATGGGAGCATGACCGAGACCCGCACCCTCCCCCTGTCCCATCTCGCCACCGCCATCGAGGCCGCCATCGCCCTCGAGGAGGAGGTCGATCCCACCACGCTCTGGCTGCTCGCCGACGAGGTCGAGCACATCCTGCCCGCGCTGGCGCGCGACCTGATCGCGAAGGCCCGGCGCGGCGGACGCCTCCGGCGCATGCTCGCGTCGGCGGGCGACATGCCACCGGACGGCGAGAGCTGAGCCCGATCAAGGGCCTACGGCCGCGCTTAACCTCCTGTTAACCATCGTCGGCGAATCATGCCCCCTCCCGCACGATCAGGAGCCGTCCCATGACGACCCGGAACGTCCACCGCGCGCCCCGCCTCGACCCGTCGTCCCGAACCCGGATCGGCCTGTTGCTGCGCGCGGTCCATCTGCCTCCCGAGACGAGCCCGCTTCCCGACGAGCAGGTCGAGATGGTGCTCGCGCTGCGCCGCAAGGACCGGGAGCGCCAGGGACGGCGCTGAGCGGCGCCGCGCCGAGGGATCCCAGGCCCGTTCGCCGCGTTGGCCCGACGAAGCGCGGCGGTGGCGGGAGAGGACGATGGATCGGACGGAGGATTTCCACCAGCACGCGCTGACCTGCCGGAACATCGCCGCCGCGACCGCCCGGGAGGATCACCGGGCGGCGCTGCTGGCCATGGCGGCGGCCTGGGACGAGCTCGCGGGCGCGCCCTCCCGCCCCGTCGACCAGGGTTTGCGCCCCGACCAGCTCACCACCGAGAACGACCTGTGAGGCGCCGGCCCGGCGGAAGCGCCCGGTGACGGGCCCCCATCTCGTCTATGTCGCCGATCCGATGTGCTCCTGGTGCTGGGGCTTTTCCCCCGTGATCGCCGGGATCCGGGCCCGCTTCGGCGACGCGCTGCCGATCCGGCTCGTCATGGGCGGCCTGCGGCCCGGCACCACGCGGCCCCTCGACGAAGCCGGCAAGGCCACCATCCGCGGGCATTGGGAGCACGTCCGCGCGGCCACGGGCCAGCCCTTCGACCCCGCGTTCTTCGCGCGCGAAGGCTTCGTCTACGACACCGAGCCCGCCGCCATGGCGGTGGTCGCGGTCCGCCGCCAGGGCATGGACCTGGCGCTGGACTACCTGGAGGCGCTCCACCGCGCCTTCTACGCCGAGAACCGCGACGTGACGGACCCGACCGCCCTCGCCGATCTCGCGGAAGCGGCCGTGATCGCACGCGGGGGGTTCCTCGCGGCGCTGGGCGAGGAGGCGCTCCGCGAGGAGACCTGGTCCGATGTCGCGACCGCTCAGGGAGCGGGCATCCGCGGCTTTCCGACCCTGCTCGCGGGCGCGGGACCCGGCCAGCCCTACGGGATCGTCACCCGGGGCTACCAGCCGCCCGACCGGATCATCACCACCCTGGTGACCTGGCTCGCCCAGGCGGCGGGCGGAGAGGCCTGACGCCCGCGTGACCCGAACGGATTCCGCAACGAAGCGGCCCCGCCGAGGGCAGCTCGGCGGGGCCGCGTCGAGGACGGCGATCCTGGGTCTAGAGCCGTTTCCGCTCACAGGGAATCGGCTCTCGTTCTAGCGTGGTCGCGTCTTCTTCACGTGAGCCGGATCCGCCTCACTCGAAAACGCTCTAGCCGATCCCTAGTCCGTGCAGACCTTCGTGACCGCGCCCTCGGCCTCGGTGCGGGACTTGTAGGTCGTGTTGCCGACCACGACCGTCGTCTCCGAGGTCGGCCGGGTGGTGCTGATCGTGCAGCGCTTCGTCGTCGGATCGCGCACGATGAAGAAGTCGCCCGAGGTCGAGCCCGTGCTCTCGGTCGTCGTCGTGGTCGTGGTGGAGGTCTGGGCGAAGGCCGACGTCGCGATCACAGCGGCGGCGGCCGTCATCAGGAAGCGGGTCATGGTGAACTCCTCATTCGGTTCTGCCCCTGTTTCAACGAGCATGGATTGACGCGGTTCCGGGCCTTGCGGCGGGCCCCGCCGCGCGGGCCGCACCCCCTGCCGGAACGATTCGACACGGCCAAGGTTATCCCCGTGTTCGGTCTCTCCTCCTCCCCCGCCGGCTCGCGCCGGCGGGGTTTTTCTCGGCGTGCGCCCGCGCTCTCCGCGCGCGCGCCGGGGCTGGTAAGACCCCGTCATGGCACTCTCCGACCATCGGCCCGCGCGCGGCCCGGCCTGGCTCCCCGCCGCCGGCGCGGGCCTCCATCTCGCGCTTGCCGCGCTCCTGGCGGGCTCCGCGCTGATCCTGCTCCTCGAGGCGTCGCGGGACGACCCGGGCCTCGTCGCGGGCTGGAGCCGCGCCCTCGCGCTCATGGCCGACGCGCTCGCCTCGGAGCGCAAGCGCTCCTACGCCCTGGCCCTTCTCGGGATCGCCGCGCTCGGGCCGATCCTCGTGGGCGGCTGGGACGGATACAGCGCCATGCGCGGGCGCGGCGGCCCCGCCGTCGCCCTGGCGGCGCTCCTCGCCGCGATCGCGGGCGTGGTGCTCTACGTGGTCCTCGTCGGCGTCATCATGCGGACCCGGGGGGTCTACGTCACGATCATCGCGCGCCAGCAGCTCGGCTTCTCGCAGATCCTGCTCGGCCTCTACGGCCTGCTCTACATCCCCGTCGCGGTCGCCGCGGGCGCACTCCTGCGCCGCCTCGTCAAGGGCCGGCCGCGCGGATCCTGACGGGTTGCGGCCCGGCGGAGCGGATCCGCTCCGCCGGGCGCGGACCTATTGCTGCGCGAGGCCGACCTGCTGCTCGTCGTCGATCTCGCGGAAGGCGTTGTTCTCGTTCCGGTGGGCCGGCATGGCGTCGAGCGCCGTCAGCTCCAGGTTGCGCAGCATGAGGCGGTCGCCCTGAACCACGAGGTTGTCGAGGGGAACGGCGATCGTCTTGGCGCCGATGCCGAGGAAGCCGCCGCGCTCGACGAGCGCGAAGCGCTTGCCGTCCTGGCCCTCGACCACGCCCTCGATCTCGCCGATCTCCTTCCCGTCGGCGCCGACCAGCTCCATGTCCCCGAGCGCCTCGACAGTCATCTGGCGAAGTGCCGAGGAGGCGCCCGCCGCGCCCGCCACCGAGCCCGTCGTCTCGGGCGCGCCCGGCGCGGGGGCCTGGGCATGGACCGGGCCGGCGAGAAGGACGGCCGCCGCGCCGGCCAGCAGAATGGATCGAAGGTTCATGATGGGCTCCGTGATGGGTGGATCTCCCGGATGCAACGGCCCGCCCCGCGTCCGGTTCGGACCGCCGACGCAAGAACGTCCGCGGGCCGCCTCGGCGCGCCGGCCCCATCCCCACGTCGCCCGGCCGGACGCGCCGGGGCGGGGGCACCCGAGGGTCGGAACGCGGCGTTAGGAATCGCGCTCCTAGGGTCGTGGAGACCCGCCGCCGCGCGTCCGGCGCGGGAGATCTCCTGGGAGCTGACCTCATGGTTGTCGTGAAGGGCATCGCCACGATCAGGGCACGGCTGCTGATCTCACTGTTGAGCCTGAGCGTCCTTCTGGCGGGCTTGGCCGCGATGAGCTGGACCACGCTGTCCCGGTCCGACGGGCGCATGAGGGACATGTACGAGGAGCGGGTCGTCCCGCTGCGCAGCCTCAAGACCCTGACCGAGGTCTACATGGTCGGCGTCGTCGACACGGCCAACAAGCTCCGGACGGGAGCCCTCTTCTGGCCGGACGGCCTGAAGGCCGTGCAGGGGGCGGAGCGGGAGATCCAGGCGCTGTGGTCCGCCTACAAGGCCTCCAGGACGGGCGCGGACGAGGCCGTCCTCATCACGCAGGCGGACAAGGAGATCCAGGCCGCCGGCGCCATGATCGCGCGCTTCAAGCGGATCATCGAGAGCCAGAGCACGGCCCAGCTCACGAGCCTGCTCAACGAGGGGCTCTACGAGGTCGTGGACCCGGTTCGGGAAAGCCTGACGAAGCTGGCGGACAACCAGCTGGCGCGGGCCCGCGCCTCGTTCGACGAGGCGCACGCGGCCCATCGGCTCGGCAACCTGATGCTCGCGGCCGGGCTTGCCCTCGGCGCCGCCGCGGTCGCCTATGCCCTGTTCACCGCCCTCGTCCAGGTCATCCGCCCGCTCGGCGCCATGACCGGCCTCATGGCCCGCCTGGCGCAGGGCGACCTGAGCGTTCCCGTCGTGGGCGCCGACCGGCGCGACGAGATCGGCTCGCTCGCCCGCTCCCTCCAGGTGTTCAAGGACAACGCCCTCGAGGCGCGGCGCCTGGCGGAGGCGGAGCGGATCGCCGCCGAGGCGACGACCCGGCGCGCGCGGGCCCTCGACGCCCTGGCGAACCGGTTCGAGACGAACGTGCTGTCGCTGAACCGGAGCCTGTCCTCGGCCGCCGCGGACATGGAGGAGACCGCCCGGTCCATGGCGACCGTCGCCGAGATCACCACCGGCCGGTCG
>DASPJU010000261.1:0-2448 GCA_035628475.1 Salinarimonas sp.
GACCCGCGCACCGGCGAGATCCTCAAGGCGATGGCGCGCATGGACTCGCACCGGGCGACGCCGATGCCGACCTGGCCCGACGCGGTCACGCGCATCCGCTCGAGGCCGCCGGTCGACCAGGCGATCGTGTCGGCGCCCGGACACCAGATGCCCGTGTCCGCGTCGCCTGCGGGCGTCAGGGACGGCAGGGCCGCCGTCCCGGCGCGCAGCCGCAGCGCCCCCGTGGTCCGGTCGACGCGCAGGGCCTCGATCCAGGCCGCCCCGTCGGCCGAGACCTTCAGGGCGAGGTCGTCGTCCCCCACGAGGCCGATCTCGGCGCGGCCCGAGAAGCCGGACTGGAGCAGGAGGGACAGGGTGCGCGCCGCGGCCTCCTTGTTGAGGGTGTAGCGCAGATCGCCGTCGCCCCCCTCGGCCAGGGTGCGGGCGGTCCACAGGGCCTTGTTGAGCTTCGCCGCGAAGGGGTTGGCGGCATCCGCCGCCGTGCCGAGCCCCAGGCGCGTGAGGTTCTGCAGGCTCGTGGGCACCGTCGCGGCGGCCCAGGCCGAGCCCGTCCAGATCACGATCGCCTCCTCGTCGAGGACATAGGCGAGCCATCCGGGCTTGGGCGCGCGAAAAACCCACGCGCCGTCGAGGCGCATGGCGATCTGCCCCGCCCTGCCGGCCCAGGAGCCGGTCGGGGCGGGCCCCACGATCCAGCGCTCCCCCTCCCCCGGCGAGGCCGGCGGGGCGCCCAGGTCGCGGTCCAGCACGGCGAGCTGCGCCAGCATGTCGAGAAGCAGGAGCGCCTCGTTGTGGGTGACGTGCTTCTGGGCCTGCGCGGCGGCGAGCAGCGGCAGGCCGAGACGGGGAGTTTCGGTCATGGGGTGCCTCGGGATGACGGGGACTCGAGGGAGCGGCTGGCGACGGCGCGGCGTGACGCCGTCACCCCACCGGCACGATCGCGACGCATGGCAGGCCCCGGCCGGCCACGCGGCTGAGCTGGGCGATGCGCAGGCTCAGCGCCGCCTGCGGCGCGCCGAAATCGGCGAGCTCGCGGTCGGCGGGATAGAGCGTCGTCGGCGCCGGCGCCTGCAGGGTGCGCAGGACCGCGCTCCCCGAGAGGATGTCGACCTCATAGGCCTCGATGTCCTCGGAGAGCGGCACGTCGAGGGGCTCCCAGGCGTCACCGTCGCGGGCGTGCGCCGGATCCAGGTCAGGCGCACGCCCGCCGCCTCGCGGACCGCGCGGGGATGGACGGGGCTGAGCGGGCGCAGCGCGAGGTCCGTCGCGGTCGCTTGCAGCGCGACCAGCGCCGGGTCGGCGGGATCGCGGGCGGCCGGGCCGATGCGATAGGAGCGCGCGCGCCCGAGATCGGCCAGATCGTCGGCGAGGGGCACGAGGGCGTCGTCCAGCACCACGAGAGCCGCCCCCGGCGCGAGCGTGCGGGCGGCCAGGGGCTCGCTGCCGCCCAAGCCCCGCAGGAGGCGCGAGACGCGCCAGCGCCGCTCGCCCACGAGCTCGGCTTCCGCCGCCGCGACGATCTCCCAGGCGCCGTCCGGCCCCTGAAGCGCGAGGAGCCCCGCGCCCGCCAGCGCGCCGGCCTCGCCGGGGGCGACGAGGGAGCCCGTCGCCATCTCGACCTCCAGGGAGGCCGCGCGGTCCCAGCGCCAGAGGGGCCCCGGCGGGAGCGCGCCCAGCGTGCGCCCGACCCGGGCCGGCAGGGCGGCGATCGCGTGCGGCGCGGGGCTCTCGGCGCCGTCCGCCCATACCGCCATGGGCCCGCTCCAGGGATCGGCCGCCACCGCGAGATGCTGGAGCGCCGGGAGCTCGCCGATCGCCGCGGGCAGGTCGAGGACGATCCCGACCGGGCGGCCGGGAAAGCGCGGGGTCGGGCGCGAGGGCCGCGCCGGCGGGCCGGCCGAACCCGCGAAGACGGCGGGCTCCGCCCCGCGCGCCTCGACGCGCCGCACCGGCCCGTCGTCGATGCGCGTCACGCGATGCAGGCGCGGCCCCGCCGAGGTCGGCACCGCGACGAGGTCGCCGGGCTCGAGGCCGGCGACGCGCGGCGAGAGCGCGAAGCCCGCCGCCTCCCGGGCGGCCCAGACATCCTGGAGCCAGGCATCGGCCAAGGCCGCGGCCTGGTCGCGGCGCAGCACGGCGGCCACCTCGGCCCGCGCCTCGCGCCCGCTCGCGCCGGAGAGCCGCCGGGAGGTGACGGTGGCGCGCCGGTAGTCGTCCTCGCCGTCCGCGAAGGAGAGGGTCATCTGGCGCGGCAGCTCGGTCTCCTGGGCGCGGGTCAGCCGCAGCAGGGGCTCGTCCCCGACCGCGGCGAGCTCGCCCGGATCGAGCACCCGGACGGGGCTCGCGCCCCGGCCGCGCCCGCGCACGACCCCGCCCGACACCACTAGATCGGCGCCGAACAGGCGCAGGATGGGCTCCAGCGCCCCGCGCGCCGAGACCGGCCGGTCG
>DASPJU010000262.1:0-4925 GCA_035628475.1 Salinarimonas sp.
GCGGGGAGAGGGCTTCGGGCCCCCTTGCCGGGGCCTGAAGCGAGCACGGAGGTGAGGAGGCGTCTCGGCGCGGAACTCCATCCTGCCAGACCCCCTCACCCTCGCTCGCCCTCGGCTCGCTTTCTCCAGCTGTCGGCCCGCAGCCGGAGCCCTCTTCCCGCCGAGCGGGGACGGGGACAACCCCTCCCGGAGGATCCCCATGCGCGCCCTGCCCCCCGACCTCGCCGCGGCCCTTGCGGCCGAGACCTCGACCCTGTGCCGGTGCTGGGCCCTGATCCGGCGCGACGGCCTCGTCATGGGCTTCACGGACCACGACCGCGACATCGCCTTCGCGGGACGCGCCCATCGCGCGGGGGCCGGCCTCGACGCCGCGGAGGCCGCCGCCGAGCTCGGCTTCGCGGTGGGCGGCGGCGAGGTGGCGGGCGCGCTCGTCTCGGCGGGGATCACCGAGGCCGACATCGCGGCGGGGCTCTACGACGACGCGGCCGTGGAGACCTGGCTCGTCGACTGGCGCGACCCGGAGCGGCGCGTCCTCCTCGACGTGGCGCATATGGGCGAGATCCGCCGCGCCGACGGCGCCTTCGTGGCGGAGCTGCGGGGGCTGGCGCACCGCCTCGACGAGGAGCGCGGGCGGCTCTATGGGGCGACCTGCGCGGCCGATCTCGGCGATGATCGCTGCCGGGTGGACCTGACGGGCGCGGCCCTTCGCTGCGAGGCCGGGGTCGCCGCCACCGACGGCGCCCTGAGCCTCGCGGCGCCGGCCCTGGCGGGCTTCGCGCCGGGCTGGTTCGCCGGCGGGCGGCTCGCCTGGACCGGGGGCGCCAATGCGGGCACGGCCGTCGAGGTGCGGGCGCATGCGGGCGACCGGCTGGAGCTGTGGCAGCGCGCGCCCCGCCCCATCGCGCCGGGCGACGCCTTCGCGGTGACGGCGGGCTGCGACAAGCGGTTTGCCACCTGCCGCGACCGCTTCGCCAACGCCGCCAACTTCCGCGGCTTCCCCCACATGCCGGGGACGGATTTCCTGCTGCGCGGCGGATGAGCGCCAGCCGCGCCATGGGCGCGGGCAGGCGCGGGCTTCTTGAACGACCCGGACAGACGTAGAAGTTGCGTCACCTGCCCATCAGGAACGCGTTAGGGGGTCTCGTGTCGAGTCGATGCATGCTACGGTGGTGCGGCGACGGAGCAGCGCCATAGGCTGGCATGTGGAAGACATCAGGCTCGTTCACCGCGTCGTCGGGACGAAGCACGTCTTCATCTCGCCCGACCTGCCGGAGCTGCACGTCTCGCACGCCGACCGGGATGTCGCCTTTGAGGGCGTCCAGCCGGCGCTCGACGTGATTGCCGAGGTCAAGGCGCGCCTTGGCCACGACGACACCCCGCGCTCGTCCTCGGGGCAGCGGGCCTTCGGCTAGGCGCGCCATCGGGCCGACGACCTCCATCGCCTTCTTCTGAAGGGCGGCCGCGCCCGCGAGGGCAGCCGCTATCCCTGCGGGGAGGTGTTCCTCCTGCCGGATCCCGACATCGACGAGGCGGGACACCGCTGGTTCGACGCCGACGTGATCGACGACAACCTCAAGGATCGCTGGCTCCCGATCGACCTCGGGACGCTGACCCGGCATCCCTGACCGGCCTCCGGGCCGATCGGGCCCGGCGCTGGATCCGTTTGCGGTGACACGGACTCGGCTCGTCCTCGCGTTTTCCTCACGTGAGGCGGATCCATCTTGCTCGAGAACGCTCCAGCACCGCGCCGCTCTCAAGCCTCGAGGCGCCCCATGCCCCCTCCCGACCGCATCGTCGCCGCCGCCCGCGGCTGGATCGGCACGCCGTTCCGCCATCGCGCCTCCCTGCGGGGCGTGGGCTGCGACTGCCTCGGCCTGGTGCGGGGCGTCTGGCAGGAGATCCTGGGGCCGGAGCCGGAAGGGCTGCCGGCCTATTCCCCGGACTGGGCGGCGGCCGGCCGGGAGATCCTGCTCGAGGCGCTCGCGCGTCATTGCCCGCCCGCCGGGGCGGTCGAGGCCGGCGCCATCGTGGTGCTGCGCTGGCGGGCGCACCTCCCGGCGGGCCACTGCGCCATCGCCACGGGACCGGAGGCGATCGTCCACGCCCATGCGGGCGCGGCCGTGGCGGAGGTGGCCCTGGCGCCCTGGGGGCGGCGGGTGGCTGCGGTGCTGCGGTTCCCGTGAGGGGCGCATCTCCCCTCTCCCGTGGGGGACGGGTCGGGGGTGAGGGGCTACCACGCTGCTCCGGCTCCCTCCGACCCCCTCATGCTGAGGTGCGCCTCCCGGGCTCGACCCGGGGGGAGCCTCGAAGCCCGCACCACGCCTGCCACATGCGGCGGAGATCCAAGGACGCGCCCTTCGAGGCCCCGCCGCGCGGGGCGCCTCAGGACGAGGGCGATGGCTGGAACAAGCGTGGAGGAGCAAGCCTCCCCATCGCGCCACCCTCACCCCCTGGCACGTCGTGCATCCCTCTCCCATCCGGGAGAGCGGAGAGCGTCCACCCTCCGGAGCACTCCCATGGCCACCATCCTTCTCCAGGTCGCGGGCACCACCCTCGGCGCCATGGTCGGCGGGCCCGTGGGCGCCGCGATCGGGCAGGCGATCGGCGCCGCGGCGGGCTCGGCCATCGACGCCTCGCTGATCCAGCGCGCCGGGGGCGGGCGCACGGTCGAGGGGCCGAGGCTCAAGGACCTGGACGTGCTCGCCTCCACCGAGGGCGCGCCGATTCCCCGGGTCTATGGCCGGGCGCGGGTCGGCGGACAGGTGATCTGGGCGACGCCCATCGAGGAGGAGACGCGCGTCTCCCGCGAGCGCGGCCGCACCAAGGGCGCGCCGCGCACGACGCGGGTGGACTACGCCTATCACGCCAACCTGGCCGTGGGCCTGTGCGAGGGGCCGATCGCCTTCGTGCGCCGGGTCTGGGCCGACGGGCGCGAGCTCGACCTGTCGCTGGTCGAGATGCGCGTCCATCGCGGGAGCGAGGACCAGGCGCCCGATCCGCTGATCGTCGCGCGCGGGGGCGGGGAGGGGACGCCGGCCTATCGCGGCCTGGCCTATGTGGTGTTCGAGCGCCTGCCGCTCGCCGATTTCGGCAACCGGATCCCGCAGCTCGCCTTCGAGGTGGTGCGCCCCGTCGCGGGCCTCGCCGCCATGATCCGCGCCGTGTGCCTCATCCCGGGCGCGAGCGAGTTCGCCTATGCGCCGCACGAGATCGTGCGGGTGACGGGGCCGGTGGGGACCGTGCCGGAGAACCGGCACCAGCTCTTCGCGGCCGCCGACATCCACGCCTCCCTCGACGCCCTCCAGGCGCTGTGCCCGAACCTGGAGCGCGTCTCGGTGGTGGCGAGCTGGTTCGGCGACGACCTGCGCGCGGGCGCCTGCACGATCGCGCCGCGCACGGAGGCCGCCGACCGCGCGACCATCGGCGGCGGCTGGTCGGTGGCGGGGCTCACCCGCGCCACGGCCCGCGTGGTGAGCCCCGTCGACGGCCGCCCGGCCTATGGCGGCACCCCCGCCGACGAGAGCGTGGTCCGCCTCATCCGGGAGCTCAAGGAGCGCGGCCTCGCCGTGACGCTCTATCCCTTCGTGATGATGGACGTCCCTGCCGGCAACGGCATGCCCGACCCCGGAGGCCTGGCCGAGCAGCCCCCCTTTCCCTGGCGCGGGCGCATCACCTGCCACCCCGCGCCCGGCCGGCCCGGCTCGCCGGACGGCACGGCGGCCGCGGGCGCGCAGGTCGCGGCCCTGTTCGGGACCTGCGGCCCGGGCGACTTCGCGGTGATCGGCGAGGGCGTGCTCTATGGGGGACCGCCGGACTGGAGCCTGCGCCGCCTCGTCCTGCACTACGCGCATCTCGCGATCGCGGCGGGCGGGGTGGACGCCTTCGTGATCGGCAGCGAGCTCGTGGGCGTCACGCGGGTGCGCTCGGGGCCGGGCGCCTACCCGGCGGCGGCGCAGCTTTGCGCGCTCGCCGCGGACGCGCGCGCCGTGCTGGGGGCGGGCACCCGCATCACCTACGCGGCGGACTGGACCGAATACGGGGCGCATGAGCTCGACGGCGGGGCGGAGCTGCGCTTTCCGCTGGACCCGCTCTGGGCGCATCCCGCCGTCGACGCGGTGGGGATCGACTATTACCCGCCGATCTCCGACTGGCGCGACGGCACGGGGCACCTCGACGCGGCGGAGGCGCGCGGCCCCCACGACACGGCCTATCTGCGCCGCCGCCTGGCCTCGGGGGAGGGGTTCGAATGGTTCTACGCCACGCCCGCCGACCGCGCCGCGCAGATCCGCACCCCCATCGCGGACGGCGCCCACGGCAAGCCGTGGGTGTTCCGGGTGAAGGACTTGGTCTCCTGGTGGAGCGAGCCGCACGTGGAGCGGATGGGCGGCGTCGAGATCGGCGCGACCGCCTGGGCGCCGCGATCCAAGCCCATCTGGCTCACCGAGATCGGCGTGCCGGCGGTCGACAAGGGGCCGAACGGGCCCAACGTCTTCCCCGACCCGAAATCCTCCGAATCGGCGCGGCCGCCCCACTCCAGCGGCGCCCGCGACGACCTCGTCCAGGCCCGCGCCCTGGAAGCGGTCCTCTCCCGCTTCGACCCCGCGCTCCCGGGCCACGCCCCCGGCATGAACCCGTGGAGCGCCGACGGGGCGCGGCGGATGGTCGATCCGTCCCACGTCTATGTCTGGGCCTGGGACGCCCGGCCCTATCCCGCCTTCCCGGACCTCGCGGGGGTCTGGTCGGACGGTGCGAACTGGGACACGGGGCACTGGATCACGGGCCGCCTGGAGGGTCTGCCCCTCGACCGGCTCGTCGCCGCGGTGCTGGCCGAGCACGGCGTGACGGCATCCCTCGATCTTGCCCTGGACGGCTTCCTCGATGGGGCGGTGATCGACCGGCCGGTCTCGGCTTGCGGGGCGCTGGAG
>DASPJU010000263.1:0-2940 GCA_035628475.1 Salinarimonas sp.
CGGGCAGGCCGTCGATGGCAAAGCTCTGCTCGCCGAAGGCGAGGCTGTGGGCGACCTCGAAGGCGCCGTCGTGGCTGCCGCGCAGGCCCGTCCGGGCCGGAGGGACGGGCTGGCCCGGCGCGGCCGCCGCCCCGCCCGGCAGGAGCGATGCGGCGACCGTGAGCGCGACGCCGTCCAGGATGTCGCGCCGGGTGATGTCTCGGCTCATGGCTGCCCCCGACCTTTGCCGAGACTAGGGCTTCGCCGGTGGCGGCGACAAGCGCGGGATCACCCGCATGCCGAGAGAGCCCGGGTCACGACCGATCGCGCGCCGGCCATGTCGATGCCGTTCCACCGCACGCCGCCGTCGCTCGATCCCCGCACGGTCCGCGCCGAGGCGAGGCGCGGGCCGAAGTCGCGGGCGACGGGGGCCATCCAATGGGCATCGCCGGCGCGCGCGAGCCGCAGGGTCTCCCGCCGCCCGTCCACCTCGATCTGGAAGGCGAGGGGCGAGGGCATGTCGGCGCCGTAGACGTAGAAGGTCGGCTGGCGCCCGTTGCAGAATAGGCCGATGCCCGTGAAGCGCTCGTCTGTGTTGGCAGGCGCGTAGAGCACCTCCCCGACGGCCGTGCGCGGGGACAGCTCGGTGCGGTTGAGCAGCCAGGCGGCCTGCGCCGGCACCACCACCAGGGCCCCGCCCAAGGCCAGGAGATGCGCGGCTCGACGGCTTCGCGCGCGTGGTGTCGACATGATCCTCTCGTCCCTTCCTTGAGCGCGAGGGCTGCATTCCACGCCGCGCGACCGGGCGCAATCCCGACCATCGGCCCCGTCGTGCCCGGGCTTGCCAAGGCTCGGCCCGGCTCCTCAAATGCCGGCACGTCCCTCCCGCCGAGATCGCCCGTCACCATGACACGCACCTGGCTTGCCCCCCTCCTCGCCTTGGCTCTCACGGCCCTTCCCGCGCTCGCCGCCATCCCTCCCGCCGAGGTCGAGGCCGAGGTCGCGCGCGCCGCCGAGGCGTGTCGCGCCATGGGCGGCCGTCCGGGCACCGTCGCCATGCTCGCCGTCGACGACCTCAACGGCGACGGCGGCGAGGACTGGGTCCTCGACTTCGCCAAGATGGACTGCGCCGGCGCGCCCCACCCCTTCTGCGGCAGCGGCGGCTGCAGCCTGCAGATCTATTTCTGGGCCGGAGGCGGGCGCTGGTCCCTCGTTCTCGACGAGCTCGTCCAGGCCTATCGCTTCACCGGCTCCGGCACGGCGCGGCGTCTTCGGGTGAAGCTCGGCGGCAGCGCCTGCGGCCGGGTCAACGCGGCCTCCTGCGACCGGACCTACCGCCTCGAGCGCGCCAGGGTGGTGCCGGCCCGATAAGGCACGACGGCGGCGCTTGCGCTCCGCGCGCCCGCCGCGCTAACCGAAACGCCGGCCGGTCGGGCGTGGCGCCCGTGACCGGCCCTGGATGGGCGGAACCCAGATGGACTGGACAGACTGGCTTCGCTTGGCTGCCATCATCGGCATGGGCCTGGGCGCCTATCGCGCGTTCAAGGCGCTCGGGCAGCCGTTCCGCTTCGAGGGGAAGACCTACCGACGCAACGCCGACGGCGCCTTCACGACCCGGTGGGGTCTCCCGGTGCGCGATCCGGCGCTCGTCGCCCGCCTCGCCGAGGCCACCGGGCGCCAGGGGCCGCCGCCGCGTGGAACATGAGGTCCGGCGTCGCCCGCGCGACCCCGTCCCGAGCGCTTGCAAGCGGGGCGCCCGGAAGGTTGAATAGCCGGCAAGAGATGGGACCCGCGCGGTCCGAGGGGGCCTAGATGACCGACGAAACCGCGCGGGAGCGCGCCTGGACCTATGGATGGCTCCGGCGGGGCCTGCTCACGTTCGTGGCCGCGCTCATGCTCGTCCTGCCTCTCATGCTCCTCGGGGCCGCGCTCACGGCGGAGTTCGGCGCGGCGCTGCTCCTGCTCGCCTTCGCGCTCCCGCTGCTCGCCCTCACGGCCTTCCTGGCGACGATCGCCGCCGCGGCCTGGCGCACGCGCGTCGCCCTCGTCGGCGGCGACCTGATGCTGCGGGTGCCCGCCTGGCGGGGCGGCTTTCCATTTCCACGCTACACGCATCGCCGCATCCCGCTCACGGAGATCGCGAGCGTCGAGGTGCGCGAGGAGCTCGCGCGGTCCCTGGGGCTCTCCACGGTCACCAAGGTGGCGTCCGTGGTGACCCGCGCGGGCGAGCGCACCGTCATCGCCACCGCGGCGGGCGGCGAGCTGGATGCGCTGCCCGTCGGCGCGATGGCGGGCGCCATCGCCGCGGCGGCGGGCCGCCGGGTGACGGACCGCGGCATGGTGGAGGCCGGACCTTCCCTTGCGACGCTCCTCGGGCGCGCCGGCCCGGCCTGGGACGCTCCCACGATCGCGCCCGACCAGGCCCGGCGCGAGCGGAGCCGAGCGCTCCAGATCCTGCAGCTCGTCTCCGCGCTGACGGCCATGCTCCTGCTGCTGCGCGCCTGCCTCGACTGAGGGGGATCCTCGGCGCCCCATCGTCCCCGCCGCATCCCTCCTCCCGCCCATGGCCGCCGACGGCTCCGCCCCGCGACCGGCCGTCTTGCGCGACGCCGGATTCTTTCGCAGTCTCGGGCTGTAGAATGGGGAGCGAGCGATGGCGGCCGTGGAATCCTTCCTGCCCAGCGAGCCTGTCCTGGCCGGCATTCGCAAGAACCTGGATGCCTACGAGCTCCATCGCCGGCAGGTGGCGGCGCAGGTACGGTGGCGCGTGCCGGCCTTCCTGGGGATCCTGGCGGCCGCGACCCTCGCCGCCGCCCTCGTGCTGAACGGCGGGGTGGCGGCTTCGGAACGGTGGCTGTCGGAGGCGCACTTCCTTCTCTATGGCGGGGCCGCCTTCGCGGCGGTGTTCGTCTACCGCTTCGCGGTGAAGCCGGCGCGGGCGCTTCAGCAATCGCTGCGCGA
>DASPJU010000264.1:0-3298 GCA_035628475.1 Salinarimonas sp.
CGCCCGAAGGCGCCGGCCTCGTCCATGCGCCGGCGCTGCGCCTCCAGCCCCTCGAGCCGCCGGGCCGCCGCGTGCATGGACAGGCCCTGGCGGCGGGCCAGCTCGTCGGCATTGGCGGCGAGCCGTCCCAGCGCCCCCTCGCGGCTCTCGCCCACGGCGCGCGCGTCGGCGTCGAAGCGTTTCACGATCGTCCGCAGCTCGTCGATCGCGCCGCCCAGGCGCTGGCGGTATTGCTGCGCGTATTCCGGCCCCTGGGACAGGCACACGGCCCCGGCGAGGCCGAGGCCGAAGGCGACGATGCGAGCGGGGCGGGGCATGGCGGCCTCGAGGTGGAACCTATAGCGACGACGGGGATGGGGCCGCCAGGTTCCAAGGCCTCCCGCCGCCTAGGAGGCGAGGGGAGGGCCGGCGAGCGCCGCCGCCACATCCTCCGCGGTGACGTCCTCGAGCGCTTTCTGCACCTTCGCGGCGCGGGTGCGCCGGCCGGGCTCCATGACGAGGATCACGGTCTCGACGCCGGGGCAGGCGAGATCGTCGCAGGCGATCTCGTTGACGGCGAGGCTCACCTCGGGCGCCTCGCCCAGGGCCGCCCGGGCGAGCGCCTTCACGCGCTCGATGGCGGCCCGCTCGGGCCTCCCCCGCAACCCGAGAAGCGCGCGCAGGCTCATGGGGTCAGGCCGGCAGGACGAGGACGCCCGCCCGCCCGTCGTCGCAGCCGAAGGCCAGCCTGGTGCCCTTGGCGTCCCAGGCGAGCGCCGTGACGCCGCTGCCCTTGACGGCATGGCGCACCAGGAGCTCGGCGGCGTCGTTGAGGCGCACGAGCAGGATGCATCCGTCCTCGTATCCCGTGGCCAGGATGAGGGTGCGGGGATGGAACGCCACCCGCGAGACGCGCGCCGGGCGCACGCCGCATTCGTGCGGGGGCTTGCCGGTGGGGCCCTCCTTGGAGCCGAAGGGCCAGACGATCGCGGCCTCGGCGCCGCTGGTGGCGAGCCAGGCGCCGTCATGCGACCAGGCCAACGAGCGGGTCTTGCCGGGATAGCCCGTCATGCGCATGTGGCCGCGATCGGGCTGGAGACGCCAGCCGTGCAGGGCGTTTTCCTGCATCGAGCTCACCACGAAGCGGCCGTCCGCCGACCAGATCACGTCGATGTGGGAACCCTTCCACTCCAGCATCTCGGGCGCGGTGGCGAGGTTCGGGTACCAGAGGGTGGCGCCGTTGTAGTGCGCCAGCGCCAGGCGGTAGCCCTTGGGCGCGAAGGCGAGGCCCCGCACCGCGGAGGGCGCGGTCCAGGTCTTGTCGCGGCCCTTCTCGTCCCGGGCCGTCACGGTCTTGGCCACGCTCCAGGCCAGCGCGCCCGAGGGGTTGACCGCCAGCGCGTCGATCCAGCCCTTGGCCTGGGCCAGGGTCGCGGTGGCGCCGTCCGGGCCCGTGACCGCGACGCGGCCGTCGTCGCCTCCCGTCACGAGGCGGGTACCGTCCCCCGCCGCCGTCAGGATGCCCGCATCCGGATGCGCCTCGACGCGATGCGTCGCGCCGTCCCGCCACAGGACGACGGCGCCGTCGCCCAGCGCCAGGGCGACCGTGCCCTTGAGCCAGGCGAGGCCCGTCACATGGGCGCCGGTCTCGAAGGCCTGCACGGACTGGGTGAGGGAGGAGGGGGCGTTCATGGGCACGTGCCTAGCAGGTTCGCGCGCCCCGGGGGAGGGGTCACGGCGCCCGGCGCTTGGCGATCTCGGACGCCGCCACGCCCGCCGCGATGATGGCGGCCGCGATCCAGGTCGGGGCCGCGTAGCGCTCGCCCAGGAGCAGGACGCCGCCCAGGAGCCCCAGCACCGCGCCGACATAGCCGATCTGGCTGAAGGACACGATTCCGCCGGTCTTCTGGAGCTCGAAATAGATCACGTTGCCCCCGGTGGCGACGAGGGCCGCGAGCGCCAGATAGCCGGCGCCGGCGGCGCTCGGGACCGCCAATCCGCCGGTCGGGATCAGCGCCAGCAGCAGCCAGAGCGCTCCGCCCGCCGACATCGCGAAGGCGAGGTCCAGGGGCTTCGCGCCCACGGGCCAGCGCAGCTGGCGATAGATGTTCCCGCCCGCGATCGCCACGGGCGCCAGCATGGCGAGGGCCACCCAGACGCCGTCGCCGGCAAAGGAGGTCGCGCGCGAGAGCGCGAGCAGGACGGCGCCGGCAAAGGCGACGCCGATCCCCAGCGCCCGCCCGAGCGTCGCCTGCTCCAGGCCGAACAATGCCGCGAGCACGAAGGTGAGCGGGGTCGGGAAGGCGTAGGCCAGCGAGGCGATGCCGGCTCCCACATAGGCCGAGGCGCTGTAGATCAGCGCCTGGGGCACCGCGATGGAGATCAGCCCCGCGATCGCCCCATAGCGCGCCACCCGCGACGGGATCGCGACGCCGCCGCGCGTCGCCCGGAACGCGCCCAAGGCCAAAGCCGCCCCGGCCGCGCTCGCGAACGCGTAGAGCAGCGGCGCGACGCCCGCCTCCGCGGCCTGGCGCGCCAGCATGGTGTTGATCGCGATCACCGCGCCGTTGAGGACGAGGAGGGTGGCGGCCTTGGCCGAGGGAGTCATGCGATCGCTATCTCCAGGAGATTCGGCGGATCGAAGCCGGAACGTCGAACCACTCCGCTGTCATCCCCGGCCGAAACTGGCCGGAAGGCCAGTGGAGGGGAAGGGGATCCAGCGCAAGAGATGTCGTCGCGCAGCGACGCCCTCAGCCCCGCCAAGGGGCCCTGTGCGGGCCATCAGGTGCACCTGCGGCGCAACATCACTGCGCTGGATCCCCTTCCCCTCCGCGCGACAAGCGCGCTCCGGCCGGGGATGACAGGCGTCACTCCCGCCCCTTCGCCTCCTTGGCGAGCCGCGCGAGCCAGCGCTTGGCCTGCTTGCGCACGTTGGCGGGCGCGGTGCCGCCATAGCTCGTGCGGCTCTTGACCGAGCGCTCGACGCCAAGCACCGCGAAGACCTCGTCGGTGATGCGCGGCTCGACCGTCTGCATCTCGGCGAGCGAGAGCTTCTCGAGGCCGACCTCCCGGGAGGCCGCGAGGCCGACGAGGCGGCCCGTGACGTGGTGGGCGTCGCGGAAGGGCATCTTGAGCACCCGCACCAGCCAGTCGGCGAGATCGGTCGCGGTGGCGTAGCCCGCGCCCGACCAGCGCTTGAGCCGCTTCACGTCGGGCTCCATGTCGCGGACCATGCCGGCCATGGCGGCGATGCAGAGCGACAGGCTGTGGAGCGCGTCGAAGACGCCCTCCTTGTCTTCCTGCATGTCCTTGGAATAGG
>DASPJU010000265.1:0-7966 GCA_035628475.1 Salinarimonas sp.
GGCCGCCGAGACCTCGCGCCGGTCCGCCACGGTGGCGGCGGCCTCCGAGCAGACCGCGGCCAGCGTGGGCACCGTGGCGGCCGCCGCCGAGGAGATGGCGGGCTGCGTGCAGGAGATCGGGCGCCAGGTGGCGGAATCGGCCCGGATCGCGGCGAGCGCGGAGAGCGAGGCGGACGGCACCGCCCGCAAGGTGCAGGCCCTGTCCCAGGCCGCGGGGCGCATCGGCGACGTGGTGCAGCTCATCAACTCCATCGCGGGCCAGACCAACCTGCTGGCGCTCAACGCCACCATCGAGGCCGCCCGCGCCGGCGAGGCGGGGCGCGGCTTCGCGGTGGTGGCCGCCGAGGTCAAGACCCTCGCCGACCAGACCGCGCGCGCCACCGGCGAGATCGCCACCCAGATCGGGGCCGTGCAGGCCTCGACGGGCGAGACCGCGGCGGCCATCGGCGACATCGCGGCGGTGATCCGCTCCATGAGCGCGATCACGGCGGGCGTCGCGGCCGCCACCGAGGAGCAGGGCGCCTCCACCCGCGAGATCGCCCGCAATGTCGGGGAGGCCTCGCGCGGCACCCGGGAGGTCTGCGACACGATCGCGGCGGTGAGCCAGACCGCCGGCGAGGCGAGCGCGGCCTCCGCCCAGGTGCTCGCCGCGGCCGCCGACCTCTCCCGCCAGGCCGAGGGCCTGCGGGCCGAGGTGGACCGCTTCCTCGCCACCGTGCGGGCGGCCTGACGACGGCGCGGGATCCCGTCGATTCTCGGTAATCCGATCTCGCGAATTCGCTCAACGGTCTGGTCACCTGTCTCCCCTAGGCTCCCCGTCAGGAGCCGTTCATGAGTGTGGTGTCCCGCTTGATTCACGATCTCGAAGACTCGATCTCCCGCGGCTCGCAGGACAAGCGAGTCGAGAACCTGCGCCGCGTCACCGACCTGTTCCTGCGCGACTCGGACGCGCTCACGGAGGAGCAGATCGATCTGTTCGACGTGGTGATCGCGCGCCTGGCCGCCGCCATCGAGACCCGCGCCCGCGCGGAGCTCGCCGACCGTCTCGCCGATGTCGGCAACGCGCCGCGCGGCATCGTGCGCTCGCTCGCCCACGACGAGATCGCGGTGGCACGCCCGGTGCTGGCGCGCTCGCCGCGCCTGTCGGACGAGGACCTCGTCTCGGTGGCGCTCGCCAAGGGGCGCGACCACATGCTCGCCATCACGGAGCGCCCGACGCTCACCGAGACCGTCACGGACGTGCTCGTCAAGCGCGGCGACCAGGTGGTGGTGCACGCCATGGCGGGCCATCCCGGCGCCCGCTTCTCGCAGGGTTCCATGGCGACCCTGGTGGACCGGTCGCGGGTCGACGAGGCGCTCCAGGCCCTGCTCGGCCAGCGCGTCGACCTGCCCGAGGCGCAGCTGGCCCAGATCGTCGAGATCGCCAAGGAGACCGCGCGCCGGCGCCTCGCCGAGGCGCTCCCGGGCGCCGCCCGCCCCGCCATCGAGGCGGCGGTCGCGAAGGGCGCGACCCGGATCGAGGCGGCGGTGGTGCCCGGACGGCACGACTACTCGGAGGCCCTGGGGCTCGTCACCGGCATGGTGGCACGCAAGGCCCTGGCGGAGGCGGATCTCGCGGGCTTCGCGAGTGCCGGCGCCTTCGAGGAGACGGTCTGCGCCATGGCCTACATGACGGGGCTCACCGTGCCCTCCATCGAGCGGCTGTTCAAGGAGCCGGAGGCGGAGCTCCTCCTCGTGGTGGCGCGCGCCACGGGGTGGTCGTGGCCGACCGTGAGGGCCCTGGTGTCCCTGCGCGGCCCCGAGGCCGCCCAGCCGCACCAGCTCAAGCGCTGCCACGAGGTCTTCGACGGCCTGGTGCCCGCCACCGCCCAGCGCGTGGTGCATTTCCTGAAGGTGCGCGAGGCGACGCAGCGCAAGGGCTACGAGGCCGCGGCCACCCGCCAGGCGGCCACCCGCCGCTAGAGCATGTCGCGCAGAAGCGGCTTCCGCTCCCCGCAAGGAGGGACGAGGGATCGGGGACCTAGAGCCTGCCCCGGGGCGGCCGCTGGCTCTCCGCCAGGGCATGCGTGCGATCGATCAGGGCCTTGGGTTCCGTCCGGCGCCGCCATGAGCGTCGGACGGATTCCGGCGCGTTCTCGAGCAGGGCGCCTCCGGCTCGCGCGACGATGCGGCCTCGTCGCGAGGAGAGCCCTCAGGTCCGCTCGAAGGTGAGGTAGGTGGGGACGCGGCCCTCGCGCAGGGCCTTGGCCTCGTAGCGGGTGCCGGGCCAGCCGGGGAAGGGCGCGCGCCAATCGTCGGCCCGCTCGGCGGTCCAGCGGAAGGACGGATGCGCGAGCGCGCGCGCCAGGGTCCAGCCCGCATAATCGTCGATGTCGCTGGCGAAGCGGAACAGGCCGCCGGGCCGCAGGATTCTGGCGAGGCCCTCGAGGGTCTCGGGCGAGACGAAGCGCCGCTTGCGCTGGCGGCGCTTGGGCCAGGGATCGGGATAGAGGAGATAGGCCGTCGCGAAGGCGCCCGCCGGCAGGCGCGGCAGCAGCGCGGTCGCGTCCTCGTCCCAGAGCCGGACGTTCTCCAGGCCCTCGCGCTCAACCGCGGCCAGCATCTTGGCCATGCCGTTGACGAAGGGCTCGCAGCCGACGAAGCCAGCGTCGGGCCGCTCGCGGGCGCGCGCCGTCAGGTGCTCGCCGCCGCCGAAGCCGATCTCGAGGACGGGATCGGCGACGGAGCGGCCGAAGAGCCGGCCGAGATCGACCGGGCCCTCGGCGGGAACGCACAGGCGCGGCAGGAGCGTCGCGACGAGGTCGCGCTGGCCGGCGCGCAGCGTCTTGCCGCGCCGGCGCCCGAAGAAGGCGCCGGCCTCGTCACGCGCGTCGGCCATGGGCGGTCGTCAGCGAAGCGCGACGCGCAGGGCGTCGACGAGGTCGACGCGCTCCCAGGAGAAGCCGCCGTCCGCCTCGGGCGTGCGGCCGAAATGGCCGTAGGCCGCGGTGCGGGCGTAGATCGGCCGGTTGAGGCCCAGATGCGTGCGGATGCCCCGCGGCGTCAGGTCCATGATCTCCATCAGCGCCGCCTCGAGCCGCGAGGGCGCGACCTCGGCGCCCTCGAGATCCGCGTAGATCGAGAGGGGCCGGGCGACGCCGATGGCGTAGGAGAGCTGGATCGTGCAGCGGCGGGCGAGCCCGGCCGCCACCACGTTCTTGGCCAGGTACCGCGCCGCGTAGGCCGCCGAGCGGTCCACCTTGGTGGGGTCCTTGCCCGAGAAGGCGCCGCCGCCATGCGGGGCCGCGCCGCCATAGGTGTCGACGATGATCTTGCGGCCCGTGAGGCCCGTGTCGCCGTCCGGCCCGCCGATCACGAACTTGCCCGTCGGGTTGACGTGCCAGACCGTCTCGTCCGTGACCCAGCCCGCGGGCAGGGCCTTGACCGCGTAGGGCTCGACGATGGCGCGCACGTCCGCCGACTCGAGGCTCTCGTCGAGGTGCTGGGTCGAGACCACGATCTGGGTCACGCCCACGGGGCGGCCGTTCTCGTAGCGCACGGTCACCTGGCTCTTGGCGTCGGGGCCGAGCTTGGCGGCGTCGCCCTGGCGCGCCTTGCGGGCGTCGGTGAGGTCCTTGAGGATCTTGTGGGCGTAGAAGATCGGCGCCGGCATGAGGTCCGGGGTCTCGTCGCAGGCATAGCCGAACATGATGCCCTGGTCGCCCGCGCCCTCCTCCTTGTTGGCGTCCGCGTCGACGCCCATGGCGATGTGGGCGGACTGGGCGTGGAGGTAGACGTCGACGGCGGCGCGCTCCCAGTGGAAGCCGTCCTGCTCGTAGCCGATGTCGCGGATCGCCTGGCGGGCGAGCTCCACGACCCGATCCTGGCTGATGTCGGGCCCGCGCACCTCGCCGGCGATCACGACCCGGTTGGTGGTCGCGAGGGTCTCGCAGGCGACCCGCGCCTCCGGCATGGCGGCGAGATAGGCGTCCACCACCGCGTCCGAGATCCGGTCGCAGACCTTGTCCGGGTGCCCCTCGGACACCGACTCGCTCGTGAAAAGATAGTTCTGCCGTGACACGTGGATGCCCCTCGAAAGCGTCCGGCGGGGCATGTCCCGCGCCCTGGACGAGTCCTCGATCGATCCGGGCCGCGCGCCCATGCGGGGCATGACGGGTCCGGATGCGGAGCGCAAGGCGCTCGCCCGGATCGTGGCCGGGCGGGGGCTTGTGACACCCTTCGACCGAGCGGTCAAGGGAACGCGTTCTCTAAAACGAACGGCGGGTCAGGCGGCGGATTCGCCGCCCTCCTCGGCCAGGGCCTGGGCCAGATCGACGATGCGCCGGCGCACGCGGCCGTCCTTGATGCGCACGAAGGCCTTCATGAGCTGGAGCCCGTCGGTGGTGGACATGAAGTCGGCGATGTAGGGGGGCGGGTTGGGCTCGGCGAGGCCGCCGGCCTCGGACGCCTCCACGGGAGCGCCGTCGTAGAAGTAGGAGATGGGCACGCCGAGAACCCGGGCCAGCTGGTGGAGGCGGCTCGCGCCGATCCGGTTCGCGCCCTTCTCGTATTTCTGCACCTGCTGGAAGGTCAGGCCGAGCGCCTCGCCCAGCTTCTCCTGGCTCATGCCGATCAGGACGCGGCGCATGCGGACCTTGCTCCCCACGTGCCGGTCGACGGGATTCGGCTCCTTCTTCGTCATTCCTCCACCCCCATCGGACCCCGGACGTTCCGCCGGTGGGCGGATCCGGGTCAGGCTCGCCGTCGCTCCCGCCTCAGGCCGAGAGCCAGCGCCGCGCAACATAGAGCAAGAGCTGCAAAGATACCATCGCGAAATCGCCCGTAAGTTGTGCGCCCGATTGCAATCGGGAGCGGGCCGTCCAGGACGCCCTCGACCCCCAGCCCCAGGGACCGGACGATCCGTCCATAGGGGTCGACCACGGCCGAGATGCCCGTGTTCGCCGCCCGCACGAGGGGCAGCCCCTCCTCCACGGCCCGCAGCCGGGCCTGGGCGAAGTGCTGGTGGGGGCCGGGCGTCAGCCCGAACCAGGCGTCGTTGGTGACGTTCACGACGAGGCCCGGGCGCACGTCGCCGGGAACGATCGCGCCGGGGAAGATCGCCTCGTAGCAGATCGTGGCGGCGGTGGGCGGCAGGCCCGGCACGGCGAGCAGCCCCCGCGCCTCCCCCGGCTCGAACCCGCCCGGCGCGTGCACGAATTGCCGCAGCCCCAGGCGCCGCAGGATCCCGTCGACGGCATGCGGGAAGTACTCGCCGAAGGGCACGAGATGGCTCTTGTCGTAGGTGCCCACGATGGCGCCGTCGTCCGAGATCACGTGGATGGCGTTGTAGAAGCGGCGTTCCGCCTCGCCCGGCAGCGGCTCCTCGGCGCGGGCCGCCCCCGTCACGAGGGAGACCCCCGGGGGCAGCATCGCCGCGATCTGGGCGAGCGCGCGCGCGTCCCGGTGCAGCAGGAAGGGGAAGGCCGATTCCGGCCAGAACAGGTGGGTGACGTCGGCGATGCCGGAGCTGCCCGGCCCCGTGGCGCGGTCGGACAGCTCCAGGTAGCGCCGCATGATGGCGTCGCGGTTGGCGGGGTTGAACTTCGCGTCCTGGGGCAGGTTGGGCTGCATGATCCGCAGGCGCACCCCCGCCACCGTCGGGGCCTCGCCGGCGGGCAGGCGCTGCAGGCCCACGAAGGCGAGGGCGGCGAGCGCGAGGGCCGCGACAAGGCCCGGCGCGGCCCGCTCGCGGGCCGTGCGCCCGGTGCCCAGGGTCGCCGGCGCGGCGCAGATCAGCACCGCCAGCACGGTGAGGCCGTACAGCCCCACGGCCGCGCCCGCCTGCATGAGCCAGAGGTTCTGGCCCAGGGCCATGCCCAGCGTGTTCCAGGGAAAGCCCGTGAACAGCGTGCCCCGCAGCCACTCGCTCGCCGACAGCCCTGCCGCGAGGGCGAAGATCCGGCCGATGCCGGGGGACCACAGCGCCCGGGAAAGCGCGAAGCCGAGCGCCGGGAAGACCGCCAGCGCCGCCGGCAGGCCGAGCACCCCGAGCGGCAGGAGATAGGCGAACTGGTCCGCCTCCACGAGGAAGGCGGAGCCCAGCCACCAGAGCCCCGCCACGAAATAGCCGAAGCCCCAGGCCCAGCCCGCGGCCGCCGCGCTCGCGAGGGTGCGGATCCGCGAGGGCGCGGCCGAGCCGTCGAGGAGCCAGACCGCGACCGTGAGCGAGACCGCGAGCGCCGGCAGCGCCCCGAAGGGCGGCATCGCGAAGGCGCCCACGGCGCCCGCGATGAAGGCGATGAGCGCGCGGGACCATCCCCAGGCGAGGATGACGCGTTGGGCGAGCGCCGTCATGCGGCCGGCCGGCCCTCGCCCTCGGCGCGCGCGGGGGACACCGCCTCGGGCGCGACCGCGGGCGGCGGGATCTGGGGCGGCTCGGGTGACGGCTCATCCGCGGCGGGCGCGCCCGGCGTCACCTCGCGGCGGTGGATGCGCACCCGCTTGAGGCGGCGCGGATCCGCGTCCAGCACCTCGAACTCGAGGCCGTGGGGGCCGGCGATCAGCTCGCCGCGGGTGGGCACGCGCCCGGCGATGGTCACGACGAGGCCGCCGAGCGTGTCGACGTCGTCGGCCATGTCCTCGCCCGCGAGCGCCGCGCCGATGACCTCGGACGCCTCGTCGAGATCGATGCGGGCGTCGGCCACGAAGGTGTCGCCGTCGCGCACGATGCGGTGGGCCGAGGCCTCGTCGTGCTCGTCCTCGATGTCGCCCACCACGGTCTCGACGAGGTCCTCGATGGAGACGAGACCGTCGGTCCCGCCATATTCGTCGATCACGAGCGCCATGTGGGTGCGCGTGGTCTGCATGCGCGCGAGCAGGTCCATGACGGGCATCGAGGGCGGGGCGAAGATCACGGGACGCAGGATCTTGGCGTCCTTGAGGGTCATGGACAGGTCGATGTTGCCCAGCGACGGCACGGTCACGTCCTTGACCCGGCGCCGGCGGGTGCCCGACTCGGCGCGCGCCACCAGGAAGTCCATGAAGTCGCGGATGTGGACCATGCCCTTGGGGTCGTCCAGCGTCTCGCCGTAGACCGGCAGGCGCGAATGGCCGGCGGTGCGGAACAGGCGCAGGAGCTCGCCCAGCGTCACCTCGGCCGCCACCGCCACGATGTCGGCCCGGGGCACCATCACGTCCTGGACCCGCAGGCGGTGCAGGCCGAGCACGTTCTGGAGCATGGCCCGCTCGTAGGGCGAGAAGTTCGCGTTCTCGACCGTGCCGGCCAGCACGTCCTCGAGATCGGTGCGGAAGGTGTCGCGGCCCTTGAGGCCGAGGCGCACCAGGAACCGGTCGTACCAGGCCTCCTGGGGATTCGCGGGGGGGCCAGCCGGGATCGCGGCGCCGTTCCCGGGCAAGCCCGCGTGACTTCGACCGTCGCTCATCGTGGGGTGCGTTCGCCTTTGCGTCTGGAGCGGGCTCAAGCTGCCATGCCGGAATAGGGGTTGGCTACCCCCAAGCGGGCCAGCGCCTCGACCTCGACCGACTCCATCTCTCCTGCGGCCTCGATCGTGTCATGGTCATGGCCGAGGAGATGGAGGCAACCATGCACCAGGAGATGGGCGGCGTGCTCGGCGAGCGTCTTGCCCTCCGCCTCGGCCTCCGCCGCCACCGTTTCCAGCGCCAGCGCCACGTCGCCCAGCGGCCGGGGGCCGGGGCCCCGGAACGGGGCGGCCGGGAAGGAGAGCACGTTGGTGGCCTGGTCCTGCCCGCGCCAGTCGCGGTTGAGCTCGCGGATGGCGGCGTCGTCGGCCAGCAGCAGGCTGATCGCCACGTCGCCGCGGGGCGCGAGCGGCGAGGCCGCGAGCGCCGCCGCGAGGGCGCGCCCGGCGAAGGCCTCCGGGTCGCCGAGCGCCGCCCAGCCCTCGGCCTCCAGGCTGAGGTCGAGCGCGATCATGCGCCGCCCGGGCCCGCTTGGGGGTAGCCAACC